>NZ_JBBIAM010000113.1:0-30899 GCF_054185185.1 Bradyrhizobium sp. UFLA05-153 | reverse complement strand
CTCCAGACTCACCGATATCGAACTCGGCGCCGAAATCGGAGCGGCTGGAAATGTGGGTAATTGAAAGCTTCACCGGAGGGATACGGTCTCAGTGTCCACCACTGTTCGTACAAGCTACATTTTCTCGTCACAGATACGGCAGGTTCTGCTTGATTGTCCTCGACAACACAAATCTTCTCAGCGCGAAATATTTCCATGAGTCCGCCACCTGTCCGAGGTGACCGAAGTTGGAAACCACGAGCTGTTGCAGCAGGAAAACTGGGAGAACTGGGTACGAAGTGGCGACAAATTTGCGATTGTACACGGAGCAAATTAAGACGCGCCAGTAAATGTTGATGACACTTTTACCTGGATAGCCCGTTAGGATGAACCCACGTAGCGATCGTCAATCCTCATCAGACTAGCGTTAGGCTGCCGACCCCCGAAAGCGGGCTGGGAAATACGATAGTGGGTGCCCTCGCGGGCCAGCCACCTGCACTTTCCAAGTAGGTGGCCAAGGGTCGGCCAGGCGATATTCGCAAATTTACGGAACATAAGCGGAAAACTGTCGGAGAAAAAGGCCTGCCTCACACTCCTAAAAGAAAACTCTGATTAGGGGCGTCGAACAGGCCGACGCCGTGCGGGGATCTTTCCCGCACGAATTTGGTTGTAACTGTCCAGCCCCTCCCCGAGCCCGTCGCCCCGGTCGATCAAGGTCTCGCTTTGGAAACGGCTCGATCAAAAGTCGCTAGCCGGCTAGCCGCGCGGAGCGGCGCCCGCCGGGCGCGAAGAACATGCGCTTGAACTTGTTGACGGCGCGGAAGGCGAAACGGATCCCGATCGGAGCGGTTTGGCGCATGAAGGCGATCTTTCTCACATAGCCTTCGACATGCCATTTGGCGTGCGCACCCTGGCGAAAGAAGATGACGTCGCCGACGCCGTAGCGTTTCGGGGGCATGCCCTCGCTTTCGAGCACGATCGAGCCTTCGAGGATTATGATGGTCTCGTCGAGGTCGTAGTACCAGTTGAACTTACCCTCGGTGCAGGACCAGATCATGGTTTTGGCGGTGCCGCACGCACTGGTCGACAGCACGTGCGCGCGCGCTTCCGGATTGCCTTCAATGATCTGCGATCCATCGATCGGTGACGACTTGAGATCCACATTGCAATGGCCAGTTTCAATCAATGCAAACGACATCAATCACCTCACAAAATTGGATGAATTGTACACAGACTTCAAAAGCAGTCCCGGTGAGAGGCCTAGTTGCAAAAGCATCCCAGCGAAGGCTAGTTGCCGCTGCAGGATCATATGTTGCGTAAGCAATATGAAGACGCCATTTTGTCGCAATCCAAGATTGCGGCGACAGACCAGCAAGAAGCCTAACTGCTCTGATGTAGCGCAAAAGGAGTGCTCCTTTTTAGCAATCTTTTAGCCGGACTCATTCGTTTAGAACTATCCGGCGCAGCGGGCTTACGTACCCCTCCGGGCCGGGAGAGCAGTATCCGTGTTCTTGGCGAGGTCGCGTTACTGGGCTGGACAAATTGCGGCGGAGTCAGCAACGCCAGAAGACCACCCGGACTGAGGCTGCGGCTTTATAGGAGTTGTTGCGCATGCCCCGATCGCCATCGATCGAAGATGCGGACCATGACACGTACCTCGTATTGCTGGGGGCGTTCGGCGGATGGCTAGGCCGTGCCTGGCGCGAGATCGGACGCGAACAGTATACCTATCGCGAGACGCTGATCCGTGACCTCTTGGACGGAGTGTATACCGATCCCGTTCGCATCGTCGCCTTCAACAGCGCCGAAGGATGGTCGCGAGATGTCACGACCGAAATAGCCGCCGAACTGAGGCAGTGCTACGCCAAAGGGGAAGATCTGCCGCGCTCTATACAGCATTTGTTAGAGATGGCCAGGCAGCGTTGATCTTTGCCGCTCGAGGGCCCCCGCATTGCTTGTGGCTGCGGCGCGGCTGCCGCCGGCCCAGAGGTACAGAATGACTTAGCAAATTCTGAGCGCTTCGACGTCTCAAAGGCGTCGGCCACAGGCGCCCTGAAACCACTCCACAAATCCGTGCGACACGGTGGGTGATCTTCCCCCGAAAAAATGGACAGAGTTAAGCGGCTTTTAGCTCCATCTCGATCGGGCTGATATAGCCGATGGCGGAGTGACGACGCTTTCGATTGTAGAAGTCCTCGATGTAAGCAAAGATATCGCGTCTGGCTTCCTCGCGTGTTTCATAATGCTGGTGATGGACGAGTTCTGTTTTGAGCGTGTGGAAGAAACTCTCCATCGGCGCGTTATCATAGCAATCGGCCTTGCGGCTCATCGAGGCGCGAAAACCGGCGAACTGCATCATCTTGCGATACTCCGCCGGAGCATATTGGGCGGATTCAAGCCGTCGTCGCAACACCCGAACGAAGGAGGTTGCGATGGGCATTCGAAAGCGACGATCACACCGTTCTGGACGAGCGCCGTTGCCGTCACCGGGACGACCGCCAGTAGCGGGGCGATCTGCACTCCAGCGATTTTGGTTGGGGATCGCGCAGGGGATGACCAGCGAAGATGCTGCATTGGCGGCTGGTATGTCGCAGCCTGTCGGAACCAGATTGTTCCGACAGGCGGGCGGCATGGCACCAGCGATGTTCAGAACTTCGACCAAGCCGCCGTCCGGGCGGTACCTCTCGTTTGCGGAACGTGAGGAGATTGCACTTCTTCGCGTTCAGGGCCTTTCGAGCCGCGAGATCGGACGCCGACTTAGCCGATCCGCCTCGACCATCTCCCGTGAGCTACGACGCAATGCCGCGACGCGCAGCGGCGGCCTGGAGTATCGTGCGTCAACAGCCCAATGGCACGCCGAGCGATCGGCCCGTCGACCCAAACCGAGCAAGCTTGCGCTCAACACAACCTTGCGCACTTATGTGGAGCAGCGACTGGCCGGCGTCGTCACGACCCCGAGTGGCGCTGCCGTTCCTGGTCCCGCCGTTCCGTGGAAGGGCCGCCGGCATGGCCCGCGCAAGGATCGGCGATGGGCCAGGGCTTGGAGCCCAGAGCAGATTGGCCGACGCTTGCCGATCGACTTCCCGGACGACAAGACGATGCGCATCAGCCACGAAGCCATCTATCAAGCCCTCTTCGTTCAGGGGCGGGGAGCGCTACGCCGCGAACTGTCGGCCTGCTTGCGAACGGGGCGCATGTTGCGGGTCCCCAGGGCGCGTGTACGCAGGCGAGGCAAGAGCTTTGTCTCGCCGGAGATCATGATCAGTCAACGTCCCGCCGAAGCGGCCGATCGCGCGGTGCCGGGTCACTGGGAGGGAGACCTCATCCTTGGTCTTGGCAGCTCGGCGATCGGCACGCTGGTTGAGCGTACGACACGCTTCACGATGTTGCTGCATCTTCCCCGGCTTGCGGGGCATGGCGAAGCTCCGCGCATGAAGAATGGGCCTGCTCTCGCAGGACACGGAGCTGAAGCGGTGCGCGACGCGATTACGCGCACCATCATCAGCTTGCCCGAAGAGCTGCGTCGTTCGCTGACCTGGGATCAGGGAGCCGAAATGGCTCAGCACGATCGTCTTAAGATCGACGTGGGTGTCCAAATCTACTTCTGCGATCCGCAAAGCCCATGGCAGCGTGGCACCAACGAGAACACCAATGGGCTGCTGCGTCAGTACTTCCCGAAAGGCACCGACCTGAGCGTCCACAGCGCCGACGAGATCGCCGCCGTGGCCGCGGCCCTCAATGCTCGACCGAGAAAAACCCTGGGTTGGAAAACACCGGCAGAGGCGCTTGACGAGCTGCTATCGTGAGTGAACACAATCGGTGTTGCGACGACCGCTTGAATCCGCCTTGAACGCCAGGATCTGAATGGTGGATCAAGCCGGCGCCAGGCCGCTGTGTCGCAATGGCCATCGCCAGGGCCCATTGGCAGTTCGGCGCGCAAATGATCCGCCATCGCCCAGCCGACGATTTTGCGGCTGTAGAGATCCATCAGCGTGGCCAGATAGAGCCAGCCCTGATCGCTCTCGACGTAGGTGATGTCGGCGAGCCAGATCTGGTTCGGCGCGGCGGCGATGAAGTTGCGCTCGAGAAGGTTCGGGGCGCTCGGGAAATCGTGACGGTGTCGGTGGTGCGCACCCATTGTGGCCTCGCCACGATGGCCCTGATGCCGTGGCGGCGCATCAACCGCTCGATGCGACCACGACTGGCCCCGCGGCCCTGAGCCCTCAACTCGGCATGGACGCGCGGGCTGCCTTAGCGGCCATTGCTGTCGCGGTGAACCCGCTTGATATCTGACGAGCTCACGATTGGCGGCGGATCGCCGGCTCTCCGGGCGCGCCCACCAGGCATAATAGCCGGCCGGCGAGACACCGAGCACGCCGCACATGATCGTCACCTGATAGTCGGCGCGGCGATCTTCGATGAAGTGGAATCTCATTTCGGAACTCCAGCAAAGATCGCAATGGACTTTTTTAAAATATCGCGCTCCATACGCAGCCGCTCGTTCTCCCGCTGCAAACGAGCGATCTCCGCCGCGTGGTCCGCCGACGGCAGCGTCGCCTGCGTTGTGGGGCGCCGCGTCGGCGCCGTCGGCTCCAGCCGGCCCCCTCGCTGCTCCACCCACCGCCGCAGCACGGAATCGCGCAGGCCAAGCTCCCTGGCAACAGATCCAATCGAGCGCCCGCTCGACGCTACGAGATCAACCGCTTGCCCGCTTCTAGTCATCCGTAAACGACCGACGTTGACGTCCTTCCATCCGACACCTCCTGCCTCTTCGAGCCTACTACAAGTGTCCATCAATTCGGAGGAGGTTCAGGTGTGCTCCATGCCGCCAAGCGCGGCGATATCAGGCGCAGCAGCGAGGTGCAGCAACTCGAAATCGGCTAGCCGGGGGAACAAGGTGTGATTTGAGCCGAGAGATGACCAAACTACCTTCAGCACCGGGCGCCGGCCGCGCCGCAGGGGTGGTCATTCGAGAACCGGAAAAATTGGCGAAGCAAAAAACACCTGATCCAACTCGGCCAAGCCGCCAGATTGCCTCGGGAAACGGGACCATTTCTCCATGACAACCAGCAACCGCATCGTCCTCTCCAGCGACCACGTCGCCATTCAGCTCCGACAGGCCATTGCCGTTCATATCGCGGCGCACGGCTGGGTGGTGGTCGACATCGGACCGACGACGCCGGAGAGCACACACTATCCTAAGCACGGCGAAGCGGCGGCGCGGCTCGTCGCCTCCGGCGATTGCCGGTTTGGCATCATCCTATGCGGCACCGGCCAGGGCATCATGATGGCGGCGAACAAGGTAAAGGGCATCCGTTGCGGCGTCTGCGCCGACACATTCTCAGCCCGCATGATCCGCCAGCACAACGATGCCAACATGCTGTCGATCGGCGCGCGCGTGGTGGGCGAAGGGCTGGCGCTCGACATCGTGGACGCGTTCCTGACCGCCCAGTTCGAGGGCGGCCGGCATGCGACGCGGGTGGAGATGATTGAGGCGCTGGAGGGGTAGCGCCGCGGCGCGCAATTCGGTTCCAGCGCCTCAGGGCCAGTCGGCGAAATTAAGCGTCGGTTTGGAACGCCCGCTTCTGACGCGGGCGGCAACCCGCTTCTGCCAAGCGCCTGGCGCCTCGCCCGTGTGCTTGCTGAAGAAGCGACTGAAATAGGCAGTGTCCTTGAAGCCAAGCGCAAACGCGATTTGCTTGACTGTGGCAGTACCAGCTTCCAGTCGCGCGGCGGCTTCCTTGACGACACGCTGCTGGATCAACGCGCTTGGCGATCGCTTCAGCTCACGAGTGCACAACGCATGCAGGCGATCCGGCGTCATGCCAAGAAAACCGGCATAATCGGCGACCCTCAAGTGCTGGTGATACCGCTCTTCGAGCAGCCTTCGGAAGCGGCTCAAAATCTCCGTGCTGCTGCCCTCCTCATCCGGATTGTGGTCGCCTGCGAAGAGACGCCAGAATCGCAGCGTGCACAACGTCAACTCCGCGGACATGATCGAGGCGGCGCCGCTGCGCGCGGGCGTTGAAATCTCGGATGCGATCGCCGCGATCGAACGCGACACGGTGGTGGTAAGATCGGGTTCAACCGGAAGCGCCAGGATTTCCCTTGCTCCTTCGAGCGCGAGATAAGCCGGCTCGGCCGAAGGTGGCAGGTAGCGATGCCATGCGCCTGATTTGAGGTGGAGCAGCCCCGCGGCAGTGCCCGCCAACACATCGAGATACGTCGCACAACCCGGAGGCAGCCAGGCAAGGACCGGACCAGCCAATACAGTTGTCTTGCCCTCGGCCGAGATCTCCGCGACGCCACCGCTGTGCACACAAAGCAGATGGATGAATGGTCGGAACGTCGTGGAGCCCAGCGCCCAACGTCGTGCCTCGTAGTGCGTTGCGATCACCTCGGCTCCGACGGCGGCAGGCCCGCCAGTTGCGACGACAGGCGCGGACCGGCTGACACCCGCGGCCCCTCGACGCAGTTCGCCTCGCGGACCAGAAATGTCCAATCTTTCGCCGGATTTGTCCATTGCGCGAGAAAAGCCCAAGGTGCTTGCTGGGTCAAGTCTTGGCCATGGCGGCTCGAACAAGCTGCCGAGAAGAAGCCGGGCGACAGGAAACGACCTGCTTTCATCGTTGCGAACAGCCGAGTGAAATCGGAGGGAGGATCGACATGTTTTCAGTGAACCGTCGAACGTTGCTGCGCCTCACCAGCTTGACCGCGATGACCGCGGCGCTGGCGACCTTTACGTCCTTCGCCGGCGCGCAAGAAAAAATCCGCGTCGGCTATGCGATTTCCAAGACCGGCCCTTATACCGGCGGGGCCAGCATCACAACGCTGCCCAATTACGAATTGTGGGTAAAGGATGTGAACGCGGCTGGCGGCATCAAGCTTGGCGATAAGCGACTGCCAGTCGAGGTCGTCGAGTATGACGACCGCAGCAGCTCGGAAGAGGCGGTGAAGGCGATCGAGCGCCTCGCCAACCAGGACAAGGTCGACTTCATTCTGCCGCCCTGGGGTACCGGTCTCAATCTGGCGGTCGGCCCGACCCTGAACAGGTTGGGCTACCCTCACCTCGCCGTCACCTCCGTCACGGACAAGGCGCCGGAGCTTGCGAAGCGCTGGTCGAATGCGACGTTCTGGCTCGGCACATCCGCGCAGATTTCCGAGGCGCTTGCCGACTTGCTGGGCAAGTTGAAGAACGAAGGCAAGATCGGCACCAACGTCGCGATGGTCAGCGTCGCCGATCAGTTCGGCATAGAGCTGGCCGCCGCCGGCCGAGAGGCCTTCAAAAAGCACGGCTTCACGCTCGCCTATGACAAGACCTATCCGCTGGGGTCGCAGGATCTCCAGCCGCTGCTGAATGATGCGATTGCCGCCAAGCCCGATGCGTTCATCGCCTTCAGCTATCCGCCCGACACGATCGCCCTGACCGAGCAGGCGCAGCTCCTGAAGTTCAACCCGAAGATCTTCTATGTCGGCGTCGGCACTGCCTTTCCGCTCTACAAGGGCAAGTTTGCCGCCAACAGCGACGGCGTGATGGGGATCGGCGGCTGGAACGCAGACTCCCCGCTTCTCAAGGACTATCTCGCACGCCACAAGACGGCGACCGGTAAGGAGCCGGATCGCTGGGCGAGCCCGATCACCTATGCGAGCCTCCAGGTGCTGCAGCAGGCGATCGAAAAGGTCGGCAAGGTGGATCGCGCTGCGGTTGCAGCCGAAATTCGCTCAGGCACGTTCGACACTATCATCGGCAAGGTCAAGTTGAAGGACGGCCTGCTTCAGGAGGTCTGGAGCGTCGGCCAGTGGCAGAACGGCGAGTTCTACGGGCTCGCGCCGACCACCCTGCCCGGTGCACGCACGCCCGTGGTGCCGAAGCCGCAGTGGCAGTGACGGCAACCTGGCGGGCAGGTCTCGTCGTGAGGCCTGCCCCCGCCGGCCAGTAGGACACCGCTTCATGTTGCTGTTCGATATCGTCCTGCCGGGCCTCGTGCTTGGGGGCATGTACGCCCTCATCGCACTCGGGCTGACACTGCAATACGGCGTCGCGCGCGTCATGAACCTCTCCTATGGCGAGTCGCTCATTGCGGCGGCGTTCGGTGCCCTGTCCCTCTACTCCGGTCTCGGATTGAGCCCGCTGGTTGCGCTGCTGCTCGCCGTTCCCTGCGCAGCGGCGCTGAACTGGCTGCTCTACCGGTTCCTGCTCGAACGTCTCATGCGGCGCGGCAAGGACCGCGGCGCCAAGGAGATCGACAGCATCCTCGTCACCTTCGGCATGCTGTTCGTCATCCAGGGCATCATGCTGCGGGGTCCTTCCCTCCACGGCCTCCGCGGAGGGCAAGCCCTCTTTGTTCGGTCGCTTCTCGGGTACTATAACCCCGTCCGAATTCTCAGCGTTCGGTGGCCAGTATTACAGCTACAGCTATCTCTCCATCCCCGTGGTCGTGCTCGGCACGACGCTCGCGGTTAACCGGCTCGTCGCGCTGCTGTTCGCGGCCGTGATCGGTACCGTCGTCTATCTGGCGCTGACGCGCACGCGGATCGGCACGGCGGTCCGCGCCATCGCGGTCGATCCCGGTGCGGCGCGGCTGGTCGGCATCGACGTGCCGTCCATGTCGGGCTTCGCCTTTGCCTGCGGCGGTGGTCTGGTCGCGATCGGCGGCGTGCTGGTCAGCATGTTCCTCACCTTCAACGCCTCGATGGGCGTTGTCTTCACCATGAAGGCGCTGGTGGTCGTCATCATGGGCGGCGTCGGCAACGTGATGGGCGCGCTGGTGGCCGGACTGATGCTCGGCGTCGTCGAGACCGCTGTCGCGCGATTGGTCGATCCCGGCCTGACGCTCGCCGCTACCTATGCGCTGTTCCTGGCGGTTCTGCTCATCAAGCCGACTGGCCTGTTCGGGAGGGCCGCCGCGTGAGCGCGAAGGCCGCCAGGACACTTGGATGGTGTGCGGCGCTCGCGCTCGCCGCGGCCGTCGCCGCATTGCCGCTCTATGCCAATGGCTATTATCTCGCGCTCGGCATCAGCGTCCTCTACTTCACGATCCTGGCGACCGCGTGGGCGATGTTCTCCGGGCCGACCCGATACATCTCGCTTGCGACTGTCGCCTTCTTCGGCATCGGCGCCTATACGGCCGCCGTCCTCGGCGAGACATGGTCCTGGCCTGTCGTGCTGCTGGCCGCCGCCGTGCTCGGCGCGCTGGTCGCCGCGATCACGGGTCTGTCCACGCTGCGTCTGTCCGGCATCTACTTCGTGATCTTCTCCTTTGGGCTCGCCGAGCTGATCCGCCAGCTCGTAATCTGGTACGAGGTCAACGTCCACAAATCCGTCGGCCGCTATCTCTTCAGCGCCGTGACGCAGGATGTGCTCTACTGGCAACTGCTCGGGCTCACCGCGCTCGTTTTCCTGACCGGCTTCCTGCTCGGCCGCTCGCGTTATGGCCTGGCGCTGCGCGCAATCGGCGCGGATGAGACGGCGGCCAGCCATTCCGGAATCGACGCCACCCGCATCAAGCTCGCGGTGTTCATCCTGAGCGCCATCTTCATGTCGGTGACGGGCGCGGTGATGGCGCCGCGCTGGACCTATATCGATCCGTCGATCGTGTTCAATCCGATGATCTCCTTCCAGGTCGTCATCATGGCGCTGCTCGGCGGCGCCGGCTCGCTATTCGGTCCGGTGCTCGGCGTGATCCCGCTGGTGCTGCTGTTCGAGGTTCTCACCGCGACGCTGCCGAACCATTTCAGTATCGTGCTCGGCGCGATCTTCGTGCTCATCGTCATGATGCTGCCGAAAGGTGTGATCGGGCTGGTTGCGCCCTGGTCGTGGTCGATACCGGCGAACGGCGCCTCCAGCGCTGCGCCTGTCCGCGACGAAAGCGGACCGCTGCTGCGCGTGGACGACGCCAGCAAGTCGTTCGGCGGCCTGCGCGCGGTCGACAAGGTCAGTTTCGAGGTCGCGCGGGGGCAGATCGTCGGCATCATCGGTCCCAACGGCTCCGGCAAGACGACGCTGCTGAATCTCATGTCCGGCGCGCTGGTGCCGGCATCGGGCTCGATCCGGTTCGGCGGCACCATGATCGGCGGACTGAAGCCATACCGGATCGCCCGGCTCGGACTTGCCCGCACCTTCCAGCTGGTGCGGGTGATGTCGGATTTGACCGTGGCCGAGAACGTCGCGGCGGCTGCCTTGTTCAGCGCAGCGCCGGCAAAAGCGACGAGCCGCGAGGTGCTCGATCTCGTCGGGCTTGCACCGATGCACGACACGCCGGCCGGCGAGCTGACCTATATCGACCAGAAGCGGCTTGAGCTCGCGCGCGCACTCGCGCTCTCGCCGCAGTTGGTACTGCTCGACGAATGGCTCGCAGGCCTCAACCCGAGCGAGCTCGAGACCGGCATATCTCTGATCGCGAAGCTCCGCGACCGCGGCATGACCATCATCATGGTCGAGCATGTGATGGACGCGATCCGTGCGCTGTGCGGCCATTGCATCGTGATGAACGCCGGCAGCGTAATCGCGCGCGGCGTCCCCGACGATGTCCTGTCCGACCCCACGGTCGTGACCGCCTATCTGGGAGGCGCCGATGCTTGAGATCGCCGCCCTCTCGCACTTCTACGGCAAGCATCAGGCCTTGGCGGATGTGAGGCTCGACATCGCCAGTGGCGAGATCGTGGCGATCCTCGGCGCCAACGGCGCAGGAAAATCGACGCTGCTGAAGAGCATCGCCGGCCTCGTCACGCCGACGTCCGGCGCGCGCATCCGCTTCGAGGGAGCAGATATCGCAAAGCTGCCACCCCATCAGATCGTCGAGCGCGGCATCTCGCTGGTGCCGGAGGGGCGAGCCGTCTTCGGCGAGCTGACGGTTGCGGAGAATCTGCAGCTCGGCGCCTACCCTGCCCGGGCCCGCGCCGGTGAAGAGCAGCGGCTTGCCAAGGTGCTCGCGCTGTTCCCGCGCCTGACCGAACGCATGACCCAGGCCGTGCGGACGATGAGCGGCGGCGAGCAGCAGATGGTCGCGATTGGCCGCGCTCTGATGTCGAACCCTGTCCTGCTGCTGCTCGACGAGCCCTCGCTCGGTCTCTCGCCCTTGCTCAGCCGCGAGGTGTTTCGCGCGCTGGCGCAGATCCGCGACGGCGGCGTCAGCGTACTGCTCGTCGAGCAGAACGCGCGCGCCAGTCTCGACATCGCCGACCGGGTCTATCTGATCGAGTCCGGCCGCAACGCGGGCACGGGTTCGGCAAGCGACATGAAGAACAATCCCGACATTCAGCGCGCCTATCTCGGCAAGGCGCGCGCGCCGACCACCGCGTCACAGCCATCCCCGTAACCATGGAGCGTCCCATGAACGCAATCGACCTTCTCATCGGCGGCAAGGACCAACAGGCGACCAACCAGCGCACCTTCCAGCGGCGTAATCCTATCAGCGACGAGGTCGCGACCATCGTAGCCGCGGCCTCGATCGACGACGCCATGCGCGCCGCCGATGCCGCCGCCGCAGCCTTCCCGGCCTGGTCGCAGCTCGGCCCCTCCGAGCGCCGCAAGCGCCTTAGCGCTGCGGCCGACATCCTCGCGCGCCGCGCGCCGGAATTCACGGAGCTGATGGTCGCCGAGACCGGTGCCACCGCCGGCTGGGCGGGCTTCAACGTCCATCTCGCCGAGGGCATGCTGCGCGAAGCGGCTGCGATGACGACGCAGATCTCGGGCGAGATCATCCCGACCGACAAGCCCGACAACCTCGCTATGGCGTTCCGCCAGCCGGTCGGTGTCGTGCTCGGAATCGCGCCTTGGAACGCGCCTGTCATCCTCGGCGTGCGTTCCGTCGCGATGCCGCTCGCCTGCGGCAATACGGTGGTGCTGAAGGCGTCGGAGATGGCCCCGGGCGTGCATCGGCTGATCGGCAGCTGCCTCACTGAGGCCGGCCTCGGTGACGGCGTCGTCAATGTCGTGACCAATGCGCCTGAAGACGCACAGGCGGTGGTCGAAGCGCTCATCGCGCATCCGGCGGTACGGCGAGTGAACTTCACCGGCTCGACCCGGGTCGGCCGTCTCATCGCGCTCGCTTGTGCGAAGCATCTGAAGCGCGCCTTGCTCGAGCTGGGCGGCAAGGCACCGCTCGTCATCCTTGACGACGCCGACCTCGATGCGGCCGTGAACGCGGCCGCCTTCGGCGCCTTCATGAACCAGGGCCAGATCTGCATGTCGACCGAGCGCATTGTGGTCGACGACAAGGTCGCCGACGCGTTCATCGCCAAGTTCGCCGCGAAGGCAAAGGGTCTGCCCTATGGCGATCCGCGCAAGGGCAATGTCGTGCTGGGCTCGCTGGTCAGCGCTGCCGCCTGCGACCGTGTCGGCGGCCTGATTGACGATGCCGTCGCCAAAGGCGCCGTAATCGCGGCCGGCGGCCGCGGCAAGGGCACGATCATGCCAGCTACAATCGTCGACCGCGTCACGCCGGCAATGCGCGTCTATGGCGAGGAGAGCTTCGGCCCCGTGGTCACTGTGGTCCGCGTCAGCGGCGTCGATGAGGCTGTGCGCGTCGCCAACGACACCGAATACGGCCTCTCCTCCGCCGTATTCGGCCGCGACATCCCGCGCGCGCTCGCGGTTGCCAAGCGCATCGAGGCCGGCATCTGCCATATCAACGCGCCCACCGTGCACGACGAGCCGCAGATGCCGTTCGGCGGTACCAAAGCGTCAGGCTACGGCCGCTTTGGCGGCAAGGCCGCGATCGATGAGTTTACCGAGCTGCGCTGGATTACGGTGCAGACCGGGCCGCGGCATTATCCATTTTGAAGGGCGCGACTGAATATCTGCAAAGGAGCCCAAGAGGAGATGCGCCACCACCCGGTTTCGTGAGTGATTTCAGGCCGGGCGGGCGATCTGGCTGGGGCGGGAGGGATCGAACCTCCGAATGGCGGAATCAAAACCTGCTTGATTATTCAACGATTTCAGGCCGCGTTTGGAAAAAATGGCCGGATTCGCTTCTAGTAATATCAATTGCTTAGCAGGCATTTCCAAATAGGGAAGCGCCTCTCCGAGCGAGGATCGTACCCGACTGCACGGGACTGCTCGCGTGAGAGTGCTTCACCGCTAGGTATTTAGTCCCGGCATTTGCTGGAGCGGATTCAGTTGAATCGTTCTGGCTGGGAAGTCCACCATTTGCAGATGTATTCGTAAGGCGTGAGGCCCTTCAGGGTCTTCAGCTGCCGAGCGTAGTTCACTACACCCGATATTTGCTCGCGTAGTGCTTTCCGAGAATCTTGCGGGTCTCCTCCGTAAGGCGCTTGTTACCAAGCGTCGGAGGCCGGGCGCTGGGCTTTCGCACCTTCAGCCAATCGTTCCTCGTCTCCGTTTCCTTTGTAGGCCCATCGCAGCAAATCGAGTCGTAACGGAGCCGCCCTCATTTATGTCATTCGGCCTGCAATATTGACGCCCTAAGCCGGGGGATCGGCGTCCAAAATTTGGGAGCCGATTGACATTCAAGGAGCGGGAACGGAAGAGCGCCGAGAAGCGCAAGCGGGAGGAAGCCCAGCAGAAGGAGCGGCAGGCCAAGCTGGAAGAGCGCAGGGGCAACCCTAAAACACCGCTCGACGCCTACCGCAATTGGATGGAAACGTGCCCTCACCCGTCCGGTTCGAAGAAGCGCAGGGAATGGAAGCAGACCAATCCGCTGGTGTTCAACGGCATCACCTACGTCAACCATTGGTCGCCTCAACGGTCCAACAGCGGCAAGACCACCCGCTGGCGTGGATGGTTGAGAGGATCTGACAGTAGCCACTACGAAATCATGGATGAGCACGTCAACAACCGGCGCAACGATCCCAAGCGAAACTGGGGGCTTCCTGAGTAATCAGGCTGGCGTCCCGAGGGCATCGAAGGCTGCCCTGCCATCGGTAGGTGATCGTCAGGACATTAGCGGATCGCGGAGGGCCTCGGCGTGCGATGACCGATACGCCGCCACAAAGCCCTGCCCGAGTTGTGGGAAACCCATGATCGTTGTGTCGTCCGAGGACAAGAAGTTCGGGTCCCGAAATGGGCGCATTGGATTGGCTACTTCTCGACCGCTCCCGTCCAGTCCTTGAAGCCGCCGACGTTATAGACCTTCTCGTATCCCATATCCTTGAGCACCTTGCCAGCCAACGCCGACCGGCCGCCCGAGGCGCAATAGAGGATCACGGTCTTCCCCTTGTCGAAGCTCTTGTCATGGTACGGCGACTCGGGATCGGCTCGAAATTCCAGCATTCCCCGGGAAACATTTAAGGCTCCCGCGACCTTGCCGCTTGTGGCCACTTCCGGTGCATCCCGAACGTCAAGGATAAGCGTATTACCCGCCTTGATCATGTCGGCAGCTTGGTCGGGCGTAATTTTGGGAACTGCGGCATTGGCAGCTTCGAGCATTTGTTTGACGTTTGTTGCCATCGGACACTCTCCGTTTCCGCCATTCGACCACAATAGCACTGCGGGCCAGGAACGTCTGCGAGGTGTTGCGGAACTTGGTAGGCTGGCGGCGGCTTGCCCTTGAAGTTAGCAGTTCGAAGCTGAGGGGGTGGGCTCGCTCGCAGGGGCTCGGTGCGCGCGGAGAGGCTCATCAAGGTCCAAGGCTTCCCCGCGTCGAGGCTCGAGCTTGCTTCTTACCCGTGCCCGTTCATGCAGGATGCCACCGCCCCCGGGTACCGCAGTGGTCACCGGCGTCTCGATTGAGACCCGCGAGAACACTTGCCTCCGAGTTCCACCTTCGTACAAGATGCGATCAGGAGCGGGCTTTACCATGGAGCCAGCACAACCACCTCGGGTCGGACGTAGGCTGGCGGCAATTGTGGCCGCAGACGTTGCCGGTTACTCGCGGCTCATGGGGCTCGACGAGGTCGGCACCGCCCGAACACTCCTCGAACACCGCAAGGTTACCGATTCCCTCGTGGCGAAGCACGGGGGTCGTCTCGTGAAGACCACGGGGGACGGCGTGCTCCTTGAGTTCCCCTCGGTGGTCGATGCGGTCGAATGCGCCGTGGCGGTGCAAGCCGTGATGGCCGAGCGCAACCAAGGCGTCCCTGAGGACCGGCGTATGCTGCTTCGGATAGGGATCAACCTCGGCGACATTCTGATCGACGGGGAAGACATTCTTGGTGATGGTGTCAACATCGCGGCTCGGCTTGAGGGGATCGCCGAACCGGGCGCTATCTGCATCTCGTCATCCGCTTTTGAACAGGTTCGCGACAAGGTCCCGGTGGATTTCGCCGACCTTGGCGAGCAGGCACTCAAGAACATCGCTCGGCCGATCCGTGCCTATGCGATTGGCCTGAGCGCGAATGCACGTCGGCCCGCCCCGCTGTCGACTTCGGCTCCCCGTCTGTCCATCGTGGTGCTGCCGTTTGCCAACATTGGCGGCGGCCCCGATCAAGATTATTTTGTCGATGGGGTGACGGAGAGCTTGACTACGGACTTGTCGCGCATCAACGGCGCATTCGTAATAGCGCGCAACACCGCGTTCACGTTCAAGGGCAAAGCTGTCAACGTGAAGCAGGTCGGGCGCGAGTTGAACGTTCGCTATGTGCTGGAAGGCTCGGTGCAGCGAGGCGGCGACCGGCTTCGGGTGAACGTGCAACTGATCGACGCCGAAAGCGGCAATCACTTATGGGCCGAGCGTTTCGACAAAACCGTCGTCGATTTGTTCGATATGCAAGACGAAATTGCTGCGCACGTGGCGCGGCAACTCGACACCGCGTTGATTGCCGCTGAGGCCCGCCGCGCCGCGCAATCGACAATACCCGACTCGACAGACCTCTATTTTCAAGGAATGGCGTGGGCAAACAAGGGAATAACTCCTAACCATCTGATGCAAGCCCATGGTTTCTTCGAGCGCGCTCTGGCGCTTGACCCCGATAATGTTGAGGCACTCATCGGTACCGCTGGGGTCGAAATTACCTTGGCGGGCGCGTATACCACCGATGATCGAGCCGCACGCCTTGCGGCGGCCAGTGCAGCTTTAACCAAGGCTCTCTCACTCGCGCCCAATCATGCGCTGGCGCATCTGTTTTTGGGGCGCCTCCTAATTTTTTCGAACCGCGGACACCAGGCCATCGCCGAATGCGAACGGGCATTGGCTCTGGACAGGAATTTGGCGGCCGCTCACGCTACGATCGGTCTGGCCAAGTTCTTCATCGGTCGCAGCGAGGAAACCGAGGCTCATGTCCGCGAAGCGCTCCGTCTCAGTCCTCGCGACACGTTTGCCTTCAGTTGGATAGCCTCGGCTGGCGTTGCCAAACTCTATCTCGGCGACGACAGGGAGGCGGTCACGTGGCTCCGCCACGCGATCGAAATCAATCGAAATCTTCCCAACGCCTATTTCTATCTCGCCGCCGCCCTATCCAATCTCGGTCAGGTCAATGAAGCGGAAGTCGCGGTGACGAAAGGGCTCGCGATCAACCCTACCTATACAATCAACGGCTTCCGCACTGGCCCGTCGAGCGATAATCCAACGTTTCTTGCTCAGCGCGAACGCATTTACAAGGGTATGCAAATGGCCGGGGTGCCGGAAGGGTGAGGGCTTAGGGATTGGGGCACACATGTCAGACCCTACGAAAGTCAGCCGACGCCTTGTCGCCGTCTTCGCAGCAGATGTGGAAGGCTACAGCCGCCTCATGGGCACCGATGAGGTCGGCACGCTCAAGGGCCTGACCGAACGGCGCGCAATCCTCGACAGGTGCATTGGTGATCACAGGGGCCGCATAGCCAATACGGCTGGCGATAGTGTCCTTGCGGAGTTCGGAAGCGCTGCGGACGTCGTGCACTGCGCGGTAGAGGCGCAGGCTGCCTTGGCCGAAGCGAACTCCAATCTCCCGTTAGACAAGCACATCAACTTTCGCATTGGTATCCACGTCGGTGACGTGATGGTGCGCGGGTGATCTGTTCGGAGACGGAGTGACCATCGCGGCGCGGTTGCAGGCTTTGGCGCAGCCGGGTGGCGTTTGCGTTTGTGGGACGACCTATGAGCAGGTCAGGAAGGTTTTGCCGGTTGCCTTCACTGACATGGGCCTGCAGCAGGTCAAGAATATCGAGGACCCGATCAGGGCCTACGCCGCTCGCGAGCTCGTAGTGCGCCCGTTGCCGAGGATAGCTTGAGACCACTTCCTCTACCCGACAAGCCTTCCATCGCCGTGCTGCCGTTCGAGAACATGAGCGGCGACCCCGAACAGGAATACTTCGCGGATGGGATGGTTGAGGAGATCATAACGGCGCTGTCGCGGTTCAAATGGTTGTTCGTGATCGCTCGAAACTTGAGCTTCACGTTCAAAGGAAAAGCCGTCGATGTGACGGAGGTCGGACGCAGGCTCGGCGGTCGCTATGTCCTTGAGGGGGCTGTGCGCAAGGCGGCGGGGAAAGTTCGCATCACGGGGCAGTTGATTGATGCGATGACGGGTGTACACATTTGGGCGGATAGGTTCGAGCGTGACCTGACGGACGTTTTCGCTCTTCAGGACGAAGTGACGGTCGCCGTTGTTTCAACCATTCAGCCAAAATTGCTTCAAACAGAAATTGGCATGGCGACGCGGCGGCGTCCAGAAAACCTCACCGCCAACGATTTTTTTCTAAGAGCCATGCAACAGTATCACCTGTCGACGCGCGAAGGGACGATAGTGCTGGCTCATCGAGCTTTGGAGCTGGACCCTCGGTTCGGCTTTGTCGCTGCTCTGGCAGGCGTCTGTCACATGCAAAACGTCCTTTGGGGCTATGCTGTCGATCCTCAATTCCACACGCGAGAACACTCGCGACGCAAAGAAGTTTCCAATCGTATTTAGCTAGAACATCAATTACGGCTTTCACCGCAATCTACTCGGGCTGCGTCTCCCCGGCTTCTACTTGAACGCTTTGACCCTTCTATTTTGCCTCGCAGTGCTGTGGTTTCGCTTCCATATCGACCTGTCTCGATCAGGCCCTGTCGTCGACATCGCAGTCCTGCATGGGCTTTATCTCGCCTTTTTCGTCAACGAGCAGAACGTATTCCAAGCAGCGCGCCTCTATGCGCGCCAGCTCTTACTCAGCATTGACAAGCTAAACGGGCGAACGGGGCAGACCACCGCGACGCGCTCGCAGTCAAGGGCGAAAGAGGAAGGCTGATGTCGGAGGCGTGGAGGGGTCGGCGGAACATCGCGCCGAACAGTCATGACATGAAGGGGCACGCGGCGCCGTTCTCGCCTCGTCGGAACTCTAGTCGATGGATGAATACAGGCACGAAATCTCTGGGATGTACGGGTGCGCCGTTCATGAGGCTGGCCATGCCGTGGTCGCCTGGGCGCTTGGGGAACGCGTTAGGAAAATTGTCGTCGGGTGAAAGGGGACGAGACGGCTGGCAGAGCCGAGACGGATCCGTCAAACCATTTGCCACTGTCTGACCAGATCGCGATCTGTGCCGCGGGTAGCGACGCGCAATTCATGTTGGCAGCGCTTACGAACGACAACGCCGCGATGATGGACATGAATGAGATAAGAGAACTTATCGAGGACTGCAAGGAGGCCGAGGGCGACGCTCTGCGCTATGAAGGTCGAGCATGGGAAGGTTTGTTAATTCGGCTCATGGCCCTTCCCGAATTTACGAATCACGCCGTAGGTCCGCTTTGCCCACAAGCTGCCCTCCACGAGGTCGGATGTTTGATACATCTCCTGGAAGGAGACCCTAGTCCCGTGATGGCCCGATATGCTTTGATGCGAGGAGCCGGAAACGCGTAGGTGGCCTCATGTATATGGTCATTCGAAAGTACACCAAGGTTCGTTCGGTCGCGGATGCTGCTCGCCGCGCGAAAAGTGGCATCGGTCAGATCCTAAGGGAATCGCACGGCTTCAGATCTTATTATGTATTGGACGGGGGCGAAGGCGTCGGCGCCGCTGTGATGATATTCGACGACCAAGAAAGCGCCATCGCGGCGAACGATAGAGTACTGGCATTTGTTCAAGCAAGCTTGCATGACCTTGATCTTGGAGACCCCGAAATTCTCGCCGGGGAGGTTCTGGTGGATATAGAGACGGATGCGTCATCATTCGTGAAGGCTCATCCAGCGCGTGAACGCTAGGTCGTCACACAGGAAGGTGCACCTGCGATGTCGGCCGTTGGCCGTTGCTGACGTAGCGCTCCAAACACATGTCCGCTTTGCCAAAAGCTGCCGTCCCCAAAGTGCATTCCCGCAAGGCTTTGGTCATCTGGCCCACAAGCGCGTGCTCCAGAACTGAACGTTGATTAGCTTTCAATCTTTTGAACGCGTAAAGGGTACAAAGCGCACAAGGCCGACGGCGCGCTTGGCCGTCTCGCCAGGGCCAGTCTTTTCGACCACAGTGAGGGTCTGAGTGGTGTAAGCCGAGCCCACCGGCATCACCAGTCGGCCACCCACTTTGAGCTGCTCAATCAGTGGCGGCGGCACCTCGCCGAGCGCTGCGGTCACGACAATTGCGTCAAAAGGACCGCATTCCGGCCAGCCGGCATAGCCGTCGCCAAGCCGGACGCTCACATTTTCATACGAGAGATCCCTCAGCGTCTTGGCGGCTGTCTCGGCCAATTGCGGGATGATCTCGATGGTGCAGACCTTTCGCGCCAGGTGCGCGAGAATGGCGGCCTGATAGCCCGAACCCGTACCGACTTCGAGCACAACACCATCGGGCGCGACGTCAGCCAGCTCAGTCATCAAGGCCACGATGAACGGCTGCGATATGGTCTGGCCGAGCCCTATCGGAAGCGACCCGTCTGCGTACGCGATGGAGCAGTGTCGCTCGGGGACGAACAGATGGCGCTGTGTTTGCCCCATTGCCCCAAGGACTCTCT
This sequence comes from Bradyrhizobium sp. UFLA05-153, assembly GCF_054185185.1. Classification (NCBI taxonomy): domain Bacteria; kingdom Pseudomonadati; phylum Pseudomonadota; class Alphaproteobacteria; order Hyphomicrobiales; family Nitrobacteraceae; genus Bradyrhizobium; species Bradyrhizobium sp. UFLA05-153. The sequence continues at coordinate 11,121 of NZ_JBBIAM010000113.1, read as the reverse complement.
CGGACAGTCCTTGCTGTCCCAGGACATTGGCGTAGGACCGGGCGTAAACGCGAATGGTGTCGACCATGGCGGCGCGTTCGCGGTCGCATTGTGTCTCTTGCGCGATCGCTCCCCGCGCGGCAGCAAGCATATAGATCAGCACCAGCAGCAAGGTCTTCATGAGCCGTGCGGTCTCCCCAATCGGTCCGCGATTAGCGTCGACCGCTTGAGCGCGACGCGCGTATTCGACCGATCGAAACTAGGGACCAAACGAGCCTACGCCCGTCGGGAATTCCGGATCCCGGCTGACGTCGATGCATTGGCAAACGCGACGCGCTAGCGCGGTGCCGCTACCGTGACCCCAGGCGGCGGCACGTCGTCGTCGGGCACAAAGAAGTCCAGCGCCAGCGGGACAGAGGGATCCACGCGATAGCGCTCGAAGTCACGCACTCCGCTGGCATAGAGCAGCTTGTCATCGATGCAGAACTGCCCGGTGAACTTGCGCGACGGCTTCGTGAGGATCACATAAGCCGCATGTCCCATGATCTCCGGCGTGCGGCTCGCGCGCATCATGGCGTCGCCGCCAAGGAGATTGCCGACCGCGGCGGTAGCGATCGTCGTGCGCGGCCACAGCGCGTTGACCGCGACGCCCGCGCTCTTCAGCTCGGCTGACAGTCCCAGCACGCACATGCTCATGCCAAACTTCGCTATGGTATAGGCGGTGGAGCGCTCGAACCATTTCGCCTTCATGTCGAGCGGCGGCGACAGCATAAGGATGTGCGGGTTTTCCGCCTTCTTCAGATGCGGGATGCAGTATTTCGACACCATGAAAGTGCCGCGGGTGTTGATGTTCATCATCAGGTCGAACCGCTTCATGTCGGTTGCCTGGGAGTTGGTCAGACTAATGGCGCTGGCATTGTTGACGCAGATATCGATGCCACCGAATTCGGCGACGGTCTTGTCAACAGCTGCGATCACCTGGGCTTCGTCGCGAATATCGCAGATGACTGGCAGCGCCTTGCCGCCGGCCGCGCGCACCTCGTCGGCGGCGGTAAATATGGTCCCCTTCAGCTTCGGATGCGGCTCAGCGGTCTTCGCGGCGATCGCGACACTGGCGCCGTCGCGAGCTGCGCGCAGCGCGATCGCAAGCCCAATGCCGCGGCTCGCACCCGAGATAAACAGCGTCTTGCCTTTGAGGGATGCCATCAGAGGCCTCCAGGCCGCCCATGAGCGGCTGCCGTCGGCGGCAAGTATACTCCGGTATGGCAAGTGTCGATAGACATCCCAATGCTCGCGCACCTCACCTGGGGTCCGCCCTTGGCTGAACTCGCGCGTTCGTCAGACGTCCGCTTTGCGCCGATTGTGTTGAAAAACTCGCCTCTTGAAGCCGCGGGAGGCGGCTAATTCACTTCAGTGAGGCGGGAGATGTGAATCGATGATGGGTCCGCGGCAGGTCGACCAGGCGGCGCTGTTCTACGAGTTCTCGCTTGAGCGGCACGTTCCAGTCAGCCACCTGCTGAGGGCAATCAATCGGTTTGTTGATCTGTCGGACGTTCGGAGCCATGTGGCGCCATTTTACAGCTCGACCGGTCGGCCTTCGATTGATCCGGAACTGCTCGTCCGAATGCTGCTGGTCGGCTACTGCTACGGCATTCGCTCCGAGCGGCGGTGTGCGAGGAGGTGCACCTGAACCTCGCCTACCGCTGGTTCTGTCGGCTCGGGCTAGACGGCGAGGTGCCGGACCACTCGACCTTCTCCAAGAACAGGCATGGCCGCTTCCGCGATTGCGATCTGCTACGCAAGCTCTTCGAGACTGTGGTCCAGCGCTGCATGGCAGAATGGCTGATCGAGGGATCCGCCTTTGCGGTCGATGCCAGCCTGATTGCCGCCGATGCCAACAAGCAGCGCGCCGTCGCTGGATCTGACGACGTCGACTGGGAGGCCATCGCCAAGACGCGCCGTTCCGTCCGGGAGTATCTGGACACGCTGGATCAGGCGGCTTGGGGTGCGGCGAGCGAGACGGTGCCGAAGTTCATCTCGAAGGCGGACCCGGCCGCGCAATGGACAGGCGCGCACAAGGGACATGCCTTCTTTGCCTACGCCAACAACTATCTGATTGACCTGAAGGCAGCGATTATCGTCGATGTCGAGGCGACGCGGGCCATCCGGCAGGCCGAGGTCGGCGCAACCCGTACGATGATCGAGCGCACGGAAGAGCGCTTAGAGCTCTGTCCCGAGCGCATTGTCGCTGATAGTGCCTATGGGTCGGCGGAGATGCTGGGCTGGCTGGTCGAGGAGCGGGCGATCGAGCCGCACATCCCGGTGTTCGACAAATCGGCCCGGACCGACGGCACCTTCTCGCGCGGAGACTTTGCCTATGACCAGCAAAGCGACGTCTACATCTGCCCGGCTGGCAAGGTGCTGGCTTCCACCGGGGCCTTGGTGAACGACGGAGCGACACTGGCGTATCGGGCCAGCAAGTATGACTGCGACGCCTGCGAACTCAAGCCGCGGTGTTGTCCGAAGACGCCCTCCCGCAAGGTAACGCGTTCAATCCATGAAGAGGCGAGAGACGTCGCGCGCGAAATTGCGAAGACTGATGCCTATGTCCGGTCCCGGCGCGAACGGAAGAAAATCGAGATGCTGTTTGCCCATCTCAAGCGCATCCTGCGCCTCGACCGGCTCAGGCTAAGAGGCCCCTTGGGCGCTCGCGACGAGTTCCTCCTCGCTGCCACCGCCCAGAACCTACGCAAGCTCGCAAAGCTGATCCCGCAGCCCACGCTTCGGCCCGCTTAGGCACGTTCAACCACCCGTGTGCCCGCCAGGTTATCGATCCTGGATCGTCACGTCGCGGACTTCTTCAACACAATCCGCCGAAAGCGACCAAAATACTGCGTCACCGCGAAATGACGCGAAGGGCCAAAAACAGACAATCGGCTGATCATGACGGCCGAGCATGGATCGCAAACTGAAAGAGAGCCCCGCGTGGCTGGCAAGCAGTGGCCACAGGCGTCCGCCGCGGAATTCGACGATCAGCCGCAGACTCGCACGCGGCGCTCCCGCCAGCCATGCCCGTCCCAGAAGCGTTGGGTCTTCCAGTAGCAGGGAGGCATTGGTTCGCCAACCGGGGCATCGACATAGCCCGACCAGTACGGATAGCCGCCAGGGCCGGGATAAGTGCGCGGATACGGATTGCCGCCGGGGCCGTAATCATAGCGCGGACCAGCAAACGCCGGCGAGGCTGCGGAAACGGCCAAAGTCGCGGCGGCGGCGAGGGCCAATAACGTCTTCCTCATGGTGATCCCTTTCCAACGCAGCGAAGGCTCAAATGCGTATAATATTCACTCAATTCGGGTGCAGATTTGGAGACAGCGCGATTTGTGCTCGACTCTAGTTCGCTGTTACGCAACTCCGGCTCCCGGGAAAACGGTAGTACACTGAATACACGTTCTAACAGCGAGCACGGTCCAAACACTATTAGCAGACATCGATTTCAACCGTGAAGATTTCTCAGTCGCCAAGCCGAGGTAATCAATTGAACGGCGGCGTTGGACAGACCGGAGTTGGGTGCCGGTGTCACGTTTGCCGTCGAGTGTGGATGGCTAGAGCTTCACGAGTCCGGGACCTATTGCGGCTAAACGTCGGTCGCGAGTCGATGTGAGCCGCCGGTTGACGACCGAGGAGCGCGACATCTCGACGCGGGCACCGTTGGATCAAGCGAAGCGGACTCTGCCCAGATGACGCGGATGATCGTGATGCGCGGGGCAGACAAAGAAGATTAGTCAGTGACTTAACTTCTTACCCTGATCGCCGCGATACGACGAGCCTCGACTACCGTCGAGGCTCAGACATTACCAATACTTCACAACCTTGACGGGTTAACGAGGCTTCAGCCGTCAGCGGGGATAAATCGCGTGCGTCCTCCAAGATCGAGGTGACGCCATGAAGTTTGACGAGCGTGAACGTACTGCGCTGACGGATGCAGGCTTCGCCGTGGCCGACGATAACAAGGCGGCCTACGTCGAAGCTCTCGTTGTGATCGCCGCACACGATGACGAAACCCGTCGGCTAACGTTCTCTTTGCCGAATGATACGCGGATCGTGTGCGTCACATCGCGCGACCAGATCGCCTCCGCGATTATGGATAGCTACGCGGCGGGAAGGAGCCAACTTCAGTGAAGCTGACTTTTCCTCACGCGAGACTGAAGGCACTGTGGGACGAAGCTGTGCGGCAATGGCCGGTTTCGGTGCGCAGCATGAACGGTCCAAACCCTGCCCGGGTTCTGGCTTGTCGGTGGCCACGGCATCTATCTCATGCATAACGGCGCGAGGCCTAAGGGCAGCGCTACCGTGGCCTATGCGAACGAGTGCGACCCGCCCAAGGTTCCGTTCGAAAATTGGTTGGGCGTCAAACGGGCCATATTCGGCGACAGCGACGGCATGGAATTCATCGAGGCGGTAGTGATTGGCACTGCCGTCGATGGTGGCTGCGACATCGAGGTTACGTTCGAGCATGACACGATGACGGTGACCGTCGTAGAAAAGGGGAAGTCTAGCCTGCGATGGCAATCGTTGCGAACTCGGCACGCACAAGAGCGATATCGTTGAATATTGTTACACGGCAGCTTTGGTTCAAATCTTGTCGCACGCCTAGATCACCGAGCCGTAGGGTTCCCAATATTGAAGGATTTACCAGCAACGATCAACGCTGCAGTGTCTCCAGACGACGTAAGGATGAGCCCTGCAGTAAACTACGACGGGAACGTAATTGACACGAGGACTATAGTTGCCACCCAAAGGGTACGGCGGTAGGTACCCGTAATACCCGCAATACGAGCTATAACGACGCGCCTCTGCCGATGGTATTGGCGCGAAAGACGAAACTGTAATTGCGGCCAGCGCGGCAATTGTCGTTGTTGACTTAGACATTAGCTCACTCCCTCCCGTGAAACGCGACGCGGTCTTATTGCTCTCGTCGTGGGGCCTCCCCCAAAGGCTGATGACACGGCGAACTTAGCCCTACGAGATTCCAGCAGGAATTTGTTGCCTGCGGAAGGGGCCTCGGAGGTTTAGGTGCACGTCAGCAATTTGAGAGCTTCCATGTCTCGAATGGGTCTTTCGCGACTGAGCCGGGCAGTGCTCGCTACCAATCGACGTCCGCTTCGGTCCCGATAGCAACCGCTTTTGAGTAGACGCAGCAAATGACGCGAGGGGCCAGACCCGGACATTCAGCCGCCCAAGCGGCGCGAGGGCGTTGCGCAGTGGCGTGCTGGAAATCTGCGTCAGTCCGACAACGGCTGGCTCAACTCCAGGATTAGGAAAATCGCTGCGGAAGCCGAAATCACAAACACGAACAGCGCCTTTAAGGACCGCCCGGCCCGCAACGTCTCCGGATCGATCTATTGTGAAGATCATCCATCGCTGCAATCTCCGCGTTTTGAAAAGGCCCACAACAGACGTGCTCTTTTTCGTCCTAAACTTCTCCTCCAATAATGCTGGCTTTCAAGTAGACTCTTGCATGAGCAAAGAGGCTCCCCCATTTGCAAGATTATGTGTTTGCTTCGGCGGCCACGAGTGATGATGGGCGATTGAGGTGGATCGCAATCTGCTTCGTGGGGCGGCGCTTCAAGGTCTCGGACGGCGACTCTCCGAACGCGGCGCGATAGGCGACCGCAAAACGGCCAAGCTCCCAAAAGCCATGGTCGGTAGCTATCCGAGTGACGGTTGATGTCGATGGAACCGCGCTCAGTAACGCGCGATGCACGAGGTGCATTCGACGGAGAGTGAGAAAACGGATCGGTCCCATGCCCAGATGCTCTTCGCAAGAGCCGCGAAGCGTTCGCTCCGCGACACCGATAGCTGCACAGATTTCGGTGAGATAGAGCGGCCGGACGGGATTTGCCTCCAGAAACTCTTCGAACCGCGCGATGATCGCATCATGGCGTCGGACACGAGTGCTGGTCTTTTCGTCGACCGCATCAGCGAGGCATCTGACCATGACGTGGACGAATTCATTCTCCAGCGCGCGAAGCACCTCCGGCAGTTGCAAAATATCGGGAGTGTCATGTGCGAGCTGTCCGATCGCCCGGTGTAACTTCAGTAGCCGTGACATCGACTGAGGGTGCGGATGAAAAATGTGCCGTTCTGACTTTTCCATCAACTCGCAGCCAATTATCGCTTCGACTGCAGTATCAAGCTCGTCCGTTGGGATGGACATCGCGCCGTAGTCAAGACCAGGGCCGCATCGTCGATGCTCAGCTTCAAGCGTGTTTTCAATGATGTCGCCGGGAATGACCTCAATTCCACAGTGATGGTACGGTGACAAATTGGACTCGGTAAGAAAGCCGATCGATCGCCGACCGGGCTTGCTTGTGGCGGTGCTGACCGTTGGCGAGGATAAGTGAGTACGTTGCAACCAGAGCCGGCTCATGGCGACCTGGGTCATCTCGACCCGAAAATCTTTCGTCGTGGGAAGTATTTCAATGTCAGAATACGGGAAGGCTGCTTGACACGCCAGCGGATCGGTAAAGCAAAGAACTCTACTCCACGCCACTTCTGCTCTCCCAATAAACAAGACTACGATTTGGTGGGCAACAAGCGTGATTGGTCGGACAAAAAGTGTGACTAAAACGAGTCCTCGGATCGCAAAGGCGGCGGAGGTGATGCCGGCGGTACAGGTTGTACCTTAGTTCTGCCATTACCTCTGATCAATGTACCTATTTTGACATACCGCAATATTGCCGAGCGACATTCGGTGGCATCTTCATTCTTGGCATGCCAGCGCCATTCGAGCGAGAGCTATGCACCGCCTCCCAGCAAAAACAGGCAGCTGACGTCTCAGTTGGGTCAGACTCGGTCATTCGGTGATGTTGGTTCGATGTCCGGTTTGCACGAAAGCGGACGTTGGGGCGCCCGTTTCACGCGACCTAGCATTCCGGCGGGTTCACTCACTCCGATAACCGGGTCAGGTATCGGATGACGACGAATGTCCCCGCGCCAATGAAAGCCGTCAGGGTCATGGAGAACAGAACCCTCAAAAGCTCAGCTTGTTTGGTGCTCAAGTGGAGGCCCCATTGTTCGTCTGCCAGACTGGCGCTTTTACTAACTGGCAACACAGCGCGACATTGCAGTGAGAAGAAGGCGGCCGTACGCTTCGGTCTAATCGTGCTCTGAGACCAAATGGCCCGCCGGTCCACTGGCGGGCTCGCTACGTCCTGAGAGCGTCGACCGCGTGGGCGATGAGAATGCTAATGCTGAGCAGGGTCAGGCAGACAATCGCGGCTTGAAATAACATCAGAGTAATTCTGTGGTGCCCAGGTAGACTGTTTATAAGCCGTGACATTTCGCCAGCATTTTGGCCGTCCCGGAGGTACCTTGGTGTTCGTGTTATTACAAGTTTGCAAGGTTCACTGGTCCTGCGCGACGAGTGCCTCCAGTCCAAGGGGTCTGACAAACGGCCGGGGGTCTGGCTCCTCGGATCAAGCCCGTAGCCGCAGCCCAATTTCGGCGCTCGAAAATGCGCGTTGTTCGGTCAGCATGACGATGTCGCGCACCCGGAATGATCCGGGTGCGTCGTAGATGAATTTGAGGTGCCACACGTAGGTGGTGAAATCGGGCGCAATGTCGAAGTCGCCAGACTCCAGCGCGGTGCGCATCAGCCTCGCTGAATCACGGTCGCTTAGCGGCGCGCGAAGCAGCGCGTCGATCAACGCCTCCAGTGTCATCCCATCCTGCAGCATCAGTCGCGCGATACCGTCGCCATGGACCTGCCGCAACGCACAAACAATCGCCGCAACCGCACGTGGTTCGTGCATCCTCTCGGCCCCTTGTCACACGGCCTGCGCGTTGCCACGCCACCGGCCAAGATCGCGAAGGGTCAGAGCCAGCGCACCGGCAGCGAAGCGGATGTGAAGATCTTAAGGAGGATCCAAGGCGTGAGCAGAAAAAGGAGCATGGCGCTACCTCGCTTTACCGGCCGTCCATCTTCATCACCCATAACTGAGTCGCGAGGTTAGAAGGGACGAGGCCGAAAAAGAGAGGCAAGTGGTGCCCGAAAGGCACAATTTTTCCGCAAGGCAAACCGTACCGGCTGGTGTACGGCCGGCGTGACATGCATCACAGCGGGAATGAACCGAAACCGCAGGTTGCTGACGGCTAAGGACCGACTGGGAGACAAAGTATGACCACGCACGCTCACGCAACTCATGAGCTATTAGACAACGAACTTGAGATGGTTTCTGGTGGGAGAGGCGGTAGTACCGTAGAAACCGATAAACCAGGAATCGCGACCAGCATGATCTTTGGAGATCAGAAAATCACGGTTTTTGCCTCTTCGGAATGTCACTGCCTGGTCTGGTCGCCCAAGTAATTGAGGTCTGCTGTGAGCCTGATAGCGGCGCAATAGCGGACTTCATCAGGGGTCCGGGTCGGGCCAACTGCAGTTATTCGATCACTTCGTCTGCGCGAGCGAGCAAGTCCGGCGACAGGCTCAACCGCAGGGATTTCGCAGCGCGAGTATTGGCCGACAACCAGACTGACGTTGGAAACTCGATCGGCAGATCGCCGGGTCTCGCCCCTTTGAGTATGCGGTCTACAAAGTACGCAGCACGATTATAGCACCAGCTCAGATTAACACCGTAGCTCGCCAAGCCTCCCGCAATTACATTTTCTCGATAGCCATAGGCAGTCGGCAATTGGTGCTTGAGTGCAACATCTGCGACCACAAATCTTCGAAGCAGCAATAGATTCGTCTGCAAAACAATTGCGACCTCCACTTTTTCAGTTGCCAGTTTTTTCGAAGGCCGCCCCTATCTCGCTTGGCTGATCTGCATTTGCGGGAATAACTGTTAGTCCGAGGTTGGCGATCGCGTCGCTTAGCTCTCGCGTTTGTGGTGGACCCTTTGGATCAATGTCGTTCGTGATAAGGCCAATCTTCTTGGCGCCCGGCACGACTTCTCGTGCGCGGCAGATCGAGCGCGCTATCGCCATCGACACGATCGTCCTGACCCACTGCCTCATGACTGACGCGTCGGCCGCTACGTCATCCGAACCCAGGCACCTTTGCATGCCGATGACTTCACAGCAGCATCGATGAACTTCACGCCTGCTAGGCCGTCCTCAACGGTTGGGAAGATCACCTCAGGATCCGGCTTTTGGCCAGCCTGCGCCGCGCGGATGGCGCGTGCTGCCTCGGCATAGATTGTCGCGAAGCCTTCAAGGTAACCCTCGGGGTGGCCAGAGGGGACGCGGGTGACCCGACTCGCCTCGCCCAAGACGCCGGGGCCGCCCCGGGTCAGGAGCTGCTTCGGCCGGCCGTAGGGCGTGAACCAGAGACGGTTCGGTTTCTCCTGCGCCCATTCGAGGCCGCCTTTGGTGCCGTAGACGCGCAACGTGAGGCCGTTCTCATTACCGACGGCGACCTGACTCGCCCAGAGCATGCCCTTAGCGCCGCCTTTCCACCTGAGGAGGATCTGGACATCGTCATCGAGGCGCCGCCCCTCAACGAAGGTCGACAGTTGTGCCAGCAATTCGTCGAGCTCGAGCCCGGTGACGAAGCAGGCGAGATTGTAGGCGTGGGTGCCGATGTCGCCGATGCACCCACCGGCGCCGGACCGGGCCGGGTCCGTGCGCCACGCCGCCTGTTTGTGGCTGCTTGCCTCCAACCGCTCAGTCAGCCAATCCTGGAGATATTCGGCATGGAGCAGCCGGATGTCGCCGAGGTCGCCATTCGCGACCATGGCGCGGGCCTGCCGGACCAAGGGATAGCCCGTGTAATTGTGCGTCACCACGAACACCTTACCGCTCTTCCTGACTAGCGCCACGAGTTCCTCAGCCTCGGCGATGGTCGTCGTCAGCGGCTTGTCGCAGATGACATGGATGCCGGCTTCAAGGAAGGTCTTCGCGACCGGGCTGTGCATGTGGTTTGGAGTTACGATCGAGACCGCCTCGATGCCGTCCGCTCGCGCGGCTTCGACCATCGCCATCTCTTCGAAGGAGCCATAGGCGCGATCGTCGGCAATGCCGAGCTCCTTCGCCGAGGCCTTGGCCCGAACCGGATCGGACGCGAGCGCGCCGGCAACGAGCTCGAACTGGTCGTCGATACGGGCCGCGATGCGGTGTACGGCACCGATAAAGGCTCCTTGGCCGCCACCGACCATGCCGAGCCGGATACGACGATAACCGCCAGCTTCATTGCTTGCTTCGATAGCCATATTGTTCCCCTCGCTCAGGAGATGCCCAGCATCTTGCGGTATGTCTGCTGGTCCGTATCGGAACCTGCGAAATCGTCGAACGCTTTTTCGGTGACGCGGATGATATGGTTCTTGATGAATTCCGCGCCCTCGCGCGCACCTCGCTCAGGATGCTTCAGCGCTTCCCATTCGAGCACCGCCCAGCTCCCATAATCGTATTGCGTGAGCTTCGCGAAGATGACGCCGAAATCGACTTGGCCATCGCCCAGCGAGCGGAAGCGGCCGGCACGATCGACCCAGCTTTTGAACCCGCCATAGACACCCTGGCGGCCGGTCGGGTTGAACTCGGCGTCCTTGACATGGAAAGCTTTGATGCGCGCGTGGTAGATGTCGATGCAGTCAAGGTAGTCGAGCTGCTGCAGCACGAAGTGCGATGGGTCGTAGAGCAGGTTCGCGCGCTTGTGGTTATTCACCCGCTCGAGGAACATCTCGTAGGAGACACCGTCGTGCAAATCTTCGCCCGGGTGTATCTCGTAAGCGAGATCAACGCCGTGCTCGTCCGCATAGTCAAGGATCGGCCGCCAGCGCTTCGCGAGCTCGTCGAAGGCGGCCTCGACGAGGCCGGCCGGACGCTGCGGCCATGGATAGTTGTAGGGCCAGGCAAGTGCGCCGGAGAAGGTCGCGTGCACAGTGAGCCTGAGACGCTTGGAGGCCAAGATCGCGCGCTTGACCTGGTCCAGGGCCCATTCGGTGCGCGCCTTCGGATTGTCGCGAACCTCAGGTGCAGCGAAGCCGTCGAACGCCGTGTCATAGGCCGGATGAACGGCGACGAGCTGGCCCTGGAGATGGGTCGAGAGCTCGGTGATGGAAAGGCCGTGATGGGCTGCGATACCTTTCACCTCGTCGGCGTAGGCCTGGGATTGCGAGGCCTTCTTTTGGTAACCCAGGAGGA
>NZ_JBBIAM010000112.1:0-31652 GCF_054185185.1 Bradyrhizobium sp. UFLA05-153 | reverse complement strand
GGCGAATGCACGGCATTGTTCTGACTCTGGATACTGATGACCGCCGGCAGATTCACGGAAGGATCGGTGAGGTTATAGACGATGGTGTATTCATCAGGCGCCAGCACCTCCTTGACGTTGGTGATGTAGAAGGCGCAGCGGCACTTGTTGGCGGGATCCTTTTGACGATCGAAGTTTTCCTTGAAGGCCTGCGCGTTGAACGGCGTGCCGTCATGGAACTTCACACCCTGGCGCAATTTGAACGTCCAGCTCTTGTAGTCGTCGGAATGTGTCCAGGACACCGCGAGCTTGGGCGCGGCTTCGCCCTTGTCGTCGAGCGTCGTAAGCGTGTCGAAGATCGCCGCCGCCGCCGTGAAGGTCGACGTGTCGTAGACACCGACCTTGAGCGGATCGAAGCCGGGAATATCGAGCTCCTGGCCGACGGTGATGCTGCCTCCGGATTTTTGCGCCTGCGCGGGCTGCACCAGCGGAACAATGGCAAATGCCGTGACAAGGAAAATCGGCGCAAGCCTGCGCGCCGCGGCAACTGCGTGCGTCATTGTTCTCTCCCAAAACCTCTCGTCCGGTATGTTCCGGATCCTTGATGACTTCAGGCGAGATTGGCGAGAATCGCTCGCAACGGCAAGAGGAACGCGCGCGAGATCAAACGCCGCAGTGCTTATTGTTGCGCAGCCGTTTTGCCTGACGGAATTAGCGCGTCATCGCCGAGGCCCGCTTCCGCGCAAAGCTCACGCGTGTGCTCGCCGAGCGCTGCGATGCGCTTGCCGGGCGTCGTGTCCGCGCCCGACATCCGGAACGGCAGATTGAGCACCTGGAAGGAGCCACCTTCGTCTTCCACGTCCGACAGCGCCTGGCGGTGCGTGAGCTGCGGATCGCACAATGCCTCGGCGACGGTGCGATAGGCCGAAGCCGGCACGCCCTCGGCACCGAGCTCTGCGAGACATTGCTCGGTCGTGATCTGTCGCGACCAGGCTTCGACGCCGTCCATCAGGTCAGCCCAGTTGTTGCGTCGCACGCCATAGGCGCAGAAGCGCGGGTCGGAGATCCAGTCAGGCCGGTCGATCACCTTCATCAGACTCTGAAAGGTCTTCTCGCTCGCGATGGTGATCATGACGTAGCCGTCGGCGGTCTCGGTCGGACCGAACATCGGACGCGGCGGCGGCTTCACCTCGAATTGCGAGTTCTGCAGCTCTATCACCGTGAGCGTCAGCATCGACTCCAGCATGGAGACGTCGATGTGCTGGCCGAGGCCCGTGACTGTGCGCTGGTACAGCGCCGACGCAACCGCTCCGAAACCATAGGTGCCGGTGACGACGTCGGCATGATAGATGCCGCAATAATCGGGACGGTTGCGGCCGGGCTGGTAGGCAAGATGCGCCATGTCGTAGCCGGAGGCCGCGTGGATCACCGGCGCGTAGGCCGGCAACTCCGCTGACGGGCCGGTCTGGCCGTAGCCCGAGATGGAGCAGTAGATCAGCCTCGGATTGAATGGGCGCAGCGTGTCGTAATCGAGCCGCAGGCGGCGCATCACGCCGGGACGGAAATTCTCGACCAGGATGTCGGCGGTGGCGACGAGGCGCCGCACCGCCTCCTTGCCCTCCTCCGACTTCAGGTCGAGCACCATGCTCTTCTTGCCGACATTGAGCTGGCCGAACACGGTGCTGCAGCCGTTGCGCACCGGCGGGCGCGTCCGCATCGTCTCGCCGCCTTCGGTCTCGATCTTGATCACCTCGGCGCCCATGTCGGCGAGCATCCGCGCGCAATGGGGACCGGCGATGGTGGTCGAAAAATCCAGCACCCGCAGACCGGCGAAGGCCTTTGTCGTCGTCCTCTCATGCTTATCTGCCAACTGCATTCCCGGAGTCTCCCCTTAGGAACCACGCGCGCTCTTGCTTGTTTGATGCGCCGACCCTAGATGGCGGCGGCCTGGTAGGAAAGTCTTTACCCGAACGGCAGCTTCCAGGGGGGCGGGCTTGGAATTCCGAGGACAATTGGACCCGATCTTGCATAGCAGCAAACGGGCTCGGATTGAGGGCAGCTGTTCTTGAGGGTCTTGTTCGTCACGACAGAGATGGACGATTTTGTCCGCGTCGGCGGACTTGGCGCCGTTTCTGCTGCGCTCCCGAGAGCGCTCCGCCCCTTCGCCGATATCCGGATCATGTTGCCCGGCTATCGCGATATCATCGAACAACTCACGCATATTCAGATCGTTGGCCGCTGTCCGGCGTTTGCGGAGATGCCGGCCTGCACGCTCGGCCGGGCCGCGACGCGCGACGGCCTGCCGGTCTATGTGCTGCTGTGCTCGCAGCTCTACGACCGTCCCGGCAATCCCTATGGCGATGATGCCGGGCGCGACTGGCCCGACAACGACATCCGCTTCGCGCGCTTGGCATCGGCAGCCGCTGAACTTGCGACGGGCAACCTGGACAAGAATTGGGCAGCCGACCTGATCCATGCCAACGACTGGCAGGCCTCGCTCGTGCCGGCCTACCTCGCCTGGCGCGGCTCGAAGGTGCCATCGATCCTGACCATCCATAACCTCGCCTATCAGGGCCTCTTCCCGAAAGAGGCGCTGCGGCGGATCGGCGCACCCGAGAGCTCCTTCCACATCGACGGCGTCGAGTTCTACGATCAATTGTCCTTCCTGAAGGCGGGCCTGGTCTACGCCTCGCATCTGACGACCGTGAGTGCGACCTATGCGCGCGAGATCACCACGTCGGAATTCGGTTGCGGCCTGGAGGGCCTGTTGCGCGCCCGCTCGGAGGCGGCCGAGCTCACCGGCATCCTGAACGGGATCGACGAGAGCTGGGACCCCCGCTATTGCGCGCAGCTCGCCCAGCAATTCGGCGCCGGCGACTGGGCCGGCAAGCGGGCCAACGCGGACTATGTGCGCAAGCAATTCGGGCTCGCGGTGTCGCGCGGGCCGATGTTCGGCATCGTGGCGCGGCTCGTGCATCAGAAAGGCATCGACCTCGTGCTGTCGGCGGCCGACGAGATCATCGATGCCGGCGGGCAGATCGTCGTCACCGGCTCCGGCGAGCCGGCGCTCGAGCAGGCCCTGATCAACGCCCATCGCAGGCGGCCCGACGCGATCGGCGTCGCCATCGGCTTCAACGACGCGCAGGCGCGGCGCATCTTTGCCGGCAGCGATTTCACCCTGATGCCCTCGCGCTTCGAGCCCTGCGGACTCAGCCAGATGTACGCCCAGCGCTTCGGCTCGCTGCCGATCGGCCACCAGACCGGTGGCCTTGCGGAAACCATCACCGACGGCGAGACCGGCTTCCTGTTCACGCAGCCGTCCTACGAATCCTTCCTCGGTGGCGTTCGTCGGGCCTTCACGACCTTCATGGCCCAGGAGCGTCTCGACTCCATGCGCCGCACCGCCATGTCGCGGTCGTTCAGCTGGAATATTTCCGCCGCCTGCTACAGCGCGCTGTATCGCAAGATCGCGTCGGCTTGAGGCGGCTTCGCATGTCACGACGGGTCATCCGATCGAAGACCGTCCGATCCAGGCCCTGTTGAGACATCGCGTCATCCAGCCGGGCTGTGGCGTCCCGCGCAGTCGCGCTTGAGCTTCCTGATACGGACCGACATAGCGCAGGCGCGCGGGCAGCCGGGGGTAGATGCGTCGTATCCACTTGAGCGCGCGGTCCGCCGCCCTGCCATCGGCTTCATCACAAGCTAACCCAAAACCCGCGCCCAGTTGCTCCGGCAACATGCGAGCCGTCAGCGCCTGGTACCATTTGGGCGGCCGTAACCAGGGCCTTCCGACGCCCCCGAGAATTTGTCCGGCCACCTCGCGCGCTGCGGTGCCGACGGTCAAAACCTCCGAGCGGGCCATGGCTTCAGTGTAGGCGAGAAAGGATTGCCAATCCGCCGGCAGGTCGCCCGGGGTCAGCCCGAACATCGCTGCGAAAAGCCGGCATTCGGCCCAGTATCGCTCGCGCTCGTCGGCCGAGAGCGGCGGAAAGACGAGATCGTGCGCCATGACCGCGCTCTCGACGAGAGTGGCATGAACCCAACGCAGCGCCGAGACTTCATTGGCACAGTAGTGCGAATTCGCTTCAAACGACCCGATAGCATCCGGCAAGCGGCCGACGATCACGGCGTGACGCCGATGCAGCTTCCGGGAAGCCGTCAGCGCCTGATCGAGCGAGCCGAATACCATCGTAAACATGACATCGAAGGTTCGATGGAAGCGACCGATCGGATCGGCGAGCGTCGTGGAGTGCTCGGCGATGGCGGCAGCAACCCACGGGTGCGCCAGTTGAAGCAGCAGCGCACGACCGGCTCCGAGAAAAATCACGGCCTCTCGGTCAATTCGCCAGGTCAGTGAGGCCGGTCCAAAAATGCCCGCCGTCGATCCAGCTGCCTTGCTCTTGATATGATCGAGCGCAAACTCCAGGTCGTTCTCGGAAATCACTTTGCAACATCCGCTTGGGGCCAATTGCGAAGCTCACGCGGATGAGCCGATGTTGGACTCCGCCGCGCTACTCCGCCGCGACCGGCAGGATATCAGGATTATCGTGCAACACCACGCCCGAGAGCGGATCGAACTCGCCGATCCACGGCGCGCGCGCCAGCACCGATCGCGTATGGAGATAACCTGCGTCCCAGCGCCGCATGATGCCGGACGGGCTGAAGTCGATGTCCTTGGTGTGGGTCTCGCGGTCGAGCTGCGGGGCGAGCAGCCGCACCACATGCATCCGCGTCGGACAGCCATAGCTCGTCAGTTCGCGCACCGCAGGATCGCTGCGATCGCTCTCGGGCAACCGCGCGGCAAGCTGGTTGATGACGTGGCGCAGCCGGTGCGCCTGCTGCTGCCGCGCGATGTGGCTTGCGATCCGGCTGGAATATTGCACGTCCTTGTGACGGTTCAGCACCTCCGCCATCGTGGTCGGTTCGGCGCCGACCGGATTCCACAGATGCACGGCGAAGATCAGCGAGTCCTTGCGCGGATTGTCGTCGAACACGGCTTCCGTCGGCGTATTCGAGAGGATGCCACCATCCCAGTAGAGCTCGCCGTCGATGCGCACGGCCGGAAAGGCTGGCGGCAGCGCACCCGAGGCCATGACGTGCTTCACCGTCAGATCACCGTCGCGGCTGTCAAAGTAGCGCATCTGGCTGGTGCGGACATGCGCGGCACCGACGGTGAGGCGCGGCGTGCAGCGATTGACGAGGTTAAAGTCGACGAGCTCGCAGAGCGTTCTTTCCAGCGGCGCGGTCGAATAGAAGCCGGCGTGATCGGCGCCCAGCGGGAAGGAGTCGCCGGCATGCGCCAGCGGATTGGGCCGGAAGAAGCCGGGTATACCGTTGGTGATAGTTGACCAGTAGGCGAGCTTCTCGTTGAAGCCCGGAAACGCCGTGCGCAGGTTCCAGACCGGATTCTGCTCCATCCGCTTCCAGAACTCCATCAGCCGCGACAACCGCTCCCGCGGCGCATTACCGGCAATCAGGCTGGCGTTGATCGCCCCGATCGAGGTGCCGATGATCCAGTCCGGCTCGATGCCGGCCTCGTGCAGCGCCTGGTAGACGCCGGCCTGGTAGGAGCCGAGCGCGCCGCCGCCCTGGAGCACAAGCACGACCTGACCGGGCAGGTCTCTCGACTTGATGCGCTGCGTCATATCTTGCATGTGTCGCCTCCCATCGTGCTGGCACTGCTCGAATATTCGTCAGGCACGGCGCGATTGTTACGCCATGCCCTTGTGACCAATTGCCGAACACAACGGAAATGCCGGTTGGCTTCCGAAACCATACGCGCGCGCTATCGCCGGCAGGATGTCATTCCCCGCCCTGATCGGCTAGATTCCTGCTCGATCTTGCCGGGAGCCGATCCATGGAAATGCACCAGGTCCGCTATTTCCTCGCGGTGGCGCAGCTTTTGAATTTCACGCGCGCGGCCGAGGAGTGCAACGTGACGCAGCCCTCGCTGACCCGCGCCATCAAGCAGCTCGAAGCCGAGCTCGGCGGTGATCTGTTCCGGCGCGAACGGCCGGCGGCGCAATTGACCGAGCTCGGCCAGCGCATGCATCCGCTGCTCAGACAGTGCTATGAGGCCGCGGCCGGCGCGCGCTCGCTCGCTTCATCCTTCAAGAGCGGCGAGATCGGCGCTCTGCGCATCGCGCTGACGCATTCGATCGATCTCGCGCTGCTCATTCCGCATCTCAACCAGATCAAGCGGCAGTTCAACCGGCTCGAATTCCGCTTCCTGCGCGGCTCGAACCGCGAGGTCGGCGAATTCCTCAAGAAGGGCGAGGCCGAGCTCGGCATCGCCGCCGAGATCGACGAAGCCTGGGAGCGGCTCGACGTCTGGCCGCTATTTACCGAAAAATTCGAGCTCGTGATCGGCAAGGGCCACCCGCTCGCCGAGCGCAGCACGATCGAGTTCGACGATCTGCACTCCGAGCAGCTGCTCAGCCGAAGCTACTGCGAGCACGCCACGCGTATCTCGGCAAGCCTGCGCGAGCATGGCGTCGACGTCGATCACAGCCACGAGATTTCGAGCGAGCGCGATCTGATCGAGCTGGTCGAGGCCGATATCGGCCTCGCCATGGTGCCGCACACCTCGCCGGTGCCGGAGAGCCTCAAGCGCACGTCGGTGGCCGGGCTCGATGCACGCCGCACCGTCAACCTCTACGGCGTCGCCGGCCGCCAGCGAACCGCGGTGGCCTCCGCCGTCATGCGCATGCTACGCGGCGCGGATTGGCGGGAGATTGCGGGGTAGCGAATGCATCTCGCGCTCTTACCCTCTCCACTTGTTGTGGAGGGTGGCTCGCCGCGCATGCTCCGCTGGCGCGTTAGGGCCGCAAGGTTTTTTGCGGCCCTTTGCTTTTCCACCAGTCAAGTTACGCGGGCGCCTGCTGCTCGCCCTCGGCTGGTGGCGGCTCGGCCACGGGCTCGGCCGGGGCCTCGACCGGCTCCGAAGAAACGGCGGTCTTCTGCTCGGGCGTGGCCTCGACGGCCGGGCTGGGCATCGGCTCTGGGGTTGGCTCCGCGCTCGGGGTGGTCTGATCGGGCTCGTCTGGTGCCATGGGTATTTACCTCCCTTGGTAGGTGAGCTTTGTTGGACAGTGTTGTGGATTTGGACTTCTCGATTAGTGACGCGCCGCCCAAACGGGTGGCGCGGAAGTGGTCGCGTGCCCACGGAGCAGGCAAGTCCTCAATGTGTCAGCTAAAGCACAATGCGACCCTGCCCGCATTATCGTACGTTTAGCCGCGCTGCGATTTTCGGGGCTCAACGTGAATGCGACTGTCCTGCATCGGCCTTGTGCAACAGTCAGAAGTAGTCGTGGTTACACGTCCGCACATGGTCGATTCTGTTGAAAAAGGCGAAAGTAACGCCACGGCAAAAACATCGCTGGAATTAACTTAGAGCGAGCTCCGGCAAGAAAAGCCTTCGTAGTAAAGCTAGGAAGATCACTGAGCGATCCTGACTATGTTGACGCGATCCCCCACGTCCCGCTGCGACAAACGCTTCAGAAGACTTCAGAAAATGGGCATGCTCGCGACAAAGGCCTTTTTCAACAGAATCGGTCCATCGCGTACCAAGGTTTCTTAGGAACCTTGCTTGTGGCCTTTTGTTAGCCAGAATGAAGAGACCCCGAGAATATCTCAAGCGGGCTAAGCGCTGCAGAGAGCTAAAAGACCAAGCACAAGACAACGTGTCTCGCAACCAGCTTGCGACCCTTGAATATAGTTACCTTACGTTGGCCGAAAGCTCCCAAGTGCTTCGCCGCGCGGTAAGGCTGCAGAAGGCATTAGAAAGGCACCACCGCAGGTGAGGCCGTCTCAGTTGGCGACCTCTTTCGTTTCGGAACGTCACCTGTCGGCCCAGCACGTCATTTCGCCGCGATGCGGAAGTTGCTATTGGGACAGAGCGGACTTTGCGGCGCGCTCGTCCCCGCAACTGCAACCACGAATTTTCTCGCGGCAGATTTCCTCGAAGGGCGCGGTCGCGCGTACCCCACTTTTCTCACGCGCCCCAGAGGACCCGGAGCCCATGCGGGGTCCTCCGTCGCGTCCAGCTAGCCTTTGTCTTCCATGTGGTTTTCGTGCGGCTCGTGGTATCGTTCTCGGTACGGACACCTCCACGTGCGGGGGGCAGCCATGGTCGAATATCCTGCCAAACGCATCGACTACCGCGAGCAAGGATCGGGGCCGACCATTCTTTTCGTGCCCGGCTCATGGAGTACGGGAGCGCTGTGGCGTGGTGTGATCGCTCTCTTAGGAGATAGCTTTCGGGCGGTGACAACGAGCCTGCTCGGTTATGGCGACACCGAAGAGCGCCGCAGCCCGGACGACATTTCTATCGAACGGGAGATCGACATCGTCGAGGCCGTCATCCAGCGCACCAACAGCGCTGTCCACCTCGTTGGGCATTCGTGGGGTGCCACGGTATGCTTGGCGACCGTCCTCCTTGACCGGACCAAGGTCGCAAGCATGACCTTGATCGAGGCGACCCCGTTCAATTTGCTTCGCCACTCCGGCGATCTCGAGCTTTACGAGCAAGTGCGCGCGATGGCCGACGCTTATGTCCGCTCGTGTGACAACGGAGAACTGCTGGCTGCGCGGAGCATCATCGACTTCTACGGCGGTTACGGCAGCTTTGACGCCCTCCCAGCCCGGACCCGGGACTACATTGTTGCCACCACGCCGACGAACCTTCTCGACTGGTCGTCGGCGTGGGATTTCGACGTGCCGCTTGCCGCCTATGCGAGCATCACTGCGCCAAGCCTCTTCGTGCGAGGCGAGCGCGGTCATCCAGTCGTTCAGCGCGTCGCCGAGGTGCTGACTAACGCGGTCTCCAGATCGTCGCTAGTGACCGTACCCGGCGCAAGTCATTTCATGATCGCGACCCATGCGTCGGATATCGCGAGGCTCATTCGTGAGCACGTCGCGACGGTCGAGACGCTGCGCTAATTTAGCGAGCGATCCGTACGGCATCGGCTCGACCTCGACATCCAATCGTCGGAGAGCAGCGGGCGAGGCGTCAGGCATCGGCCGTGGGTCGAGATCGTCGAAATCTAATTTTCCCTGCTCGCCTGCTCCAGCGCCTCAAGCAGATCATCGATCTCCATGCGCTTGCGGAAGTCGGGATCGACGAAGCGCGCCTTGACGATGCCGTGGCGGCCGACGACGAAGACTGCGGGGATCGGCAGGATCCAGCCGTCGTTGCCGTGGAACTTGGCCATGTCCTGGTAGGAGAGAAGCCCCTGGATCTCCGCGCCGAGCCAGATCGCCAGATTGAGCGAGAGCGCATAGCCGTTGTCGAGATCGGTGAGCACCGGGAACGTCGCGCCGGACTCGGCCTTGAACTTTTCCGAATATTCCTGCGTCTCCGGCATGATTGCGACGATCTGTGCGCCCATCGCCTTGATGCGATCGTGTGCCTCGGTCACCGCGCGCACATTCAGCCGGCAGTAGGGACACCAATGGCCGCGGAAGAACATGACGGCCGCCGGGCCACGCGCCAGCAGCGAAGGCAGCGCGATCAGCTTGCCGTTCTCGTCGGGCAGGATGAAAGGCGGCATCGCCTCGCCGGAGCGCGGTGCGTTTTCGCCGCCGCCATTCTCGTTCAATCTCACCACGAGACGATCGACCGCCGCGCCATAGGCCGGAAAGATTTCGCGGCCGGCATCGGCGTAGGCGCGAAGCTGCTCGTTCAGCGTTCCTTCCATGTCGCGGCAGCGCTGGAAGGCGAGCCTGAGCCGGTCGGCATCGGCTGGTGAGAGAGACGTCATTTTCCGCTCCGGCGTTTCGGATCGAATACTAGGTTCGTCGCGGTACCGCCCGCAAGGGCCGGTCACGCGAGCGCGGGGTCAGTGCACATTGAATGCCGGACCGCCCCAAAGCGGAAATGCCGATCCGCGATCGGTTCGATAGCCGCCGCCTATCGATAGCGCAGGGCTATCGCGTCGAGAGCGAGACGGCATTTCATCGGAGCCCTCGCTTCGACCAAGCTGATCCCACGGCCGGCCATCAGCGAGGCCGCAGCCAACAGAGGAGAAGTTCCATGCTTAAGCATCCAATCCTATCGCGCGCAGTGTGGGCGGGCCTTGCTCTCACCGGCGCAGTCGCGGCGCAACCGGCGTTCGCCGGCGAATGTCCGGCCGACAAGATCAAGCCGAATGCACGCCAGATGGTCGACACCAAGCCGGTCGGCGTCACCGACGTCACGCTCGGCTCGATCGACCTCGAGAAACAGCCCGCCAACATCAGGGAGCGCGAGCTGCGCTTCCGCAAGCTGACGATCGAGCCCGGCGGCATCGTGCCCTGGCACAGCCACGACGACCGCCCTGCCCTGATCTTCGTGCAGCAGGGCGAGATCGTCGAATACGCCTCCAACTGTATCGATCCGATCGTGCACAAGGCAGGCGATCTTCGTCCCGAAGTCTACGGCACCTCGCACTGGTGGAAGAACCTCGGCAAGGAGACCGTCATTCTCTATGTCGGCGACGTCCGCAAGGATCCGCGCGACCACAATATGTGACGAGTGCCTCATCCATCGTCTCGTCATTCCGGGGCGGCTCGAAGAGCCGAACCCGGAATCTCGAGATTTCCCGAAGCGCAATTGCGCTCGGAGGTCTGGTGCTTACGCACCATCCCGGAATGACCACCCCAGGGTGCCTCATGACCAATTTATCTGCACAGATCGAACCATCGCGAATCGAGATGCACGGGCATTCGCCGGGCGCGGTCCTGCGCTCCCTCGTGATCGGCCTCACGGCGTTCCTGACCGTCGTCGACCTGTTCGCAACACAGGCGATCCTGCCTTCGCTGACCCGTCATTACGGCGTTACGCCGGCTGCCATGGGTTTTGCCGTCAATGCCAGTACGTTCGGGATGGCGGTCGCTGGCCTCGTGGTCGGCTTCTTCAGTCCCCGCATCGATCGAACACTAGGCATTCTGTTCAGCCTGACGCTGCTCGCCATCCCCACCAGTCTGCTCGCGTGGGCGCCAAACCTCGCGGTCTTCACTGGCTTGCGCGTCATCCAGGGCCTCTGCATGGCCTCCGCCTTTGCGCTGACCCTCGCCTATCTCGGCGAGCGGTGCAGCGCCGAGGATGCCGGCGGCGCGTTCGCCGCGTACATCACCGGCAACGTCGCGAGCAATCTGATCGGCCGGCTGGTCTCGGCCGCGGTCGCCGACAGCCTCGGCTTGGCCTGGAACTTCTACTTCTTCGCTGCGCTCAATCTGGCGGGCGCCGTGCTCGTCTATTTCACCATCCAGCGCGCCCGGCCGATGCAGACGATGACGCCGGCGGCGTCCCCGCTCAATGCCCTGTCGGCGCATTGGCGCAGTCCGCGCCTGCGCGCCACTTTCGGTCTCGGCTTCTGCATCCTGTTCGCCTTCATCGGCACGTTCACGTTCGTCAATTTCGTGCTGGTGCGGCCCCCGTTGTCGCTGGGCATGATGGACCTCGGTCTCGTCTACCTGGTCTTCCTTCCCTCGGTCTTCACCACCCTTCTCGCCGGCCGCGCCGTAGTACGCATGGGAACGCGACCGACGATCTGGGCGGCACTCGGCGTTGCCGCGCTCGGTTTGCCCTTGATGCTGACCGCGCATCTGGTCAACGTGCTGGCCGGCATGGCGTTGGTTGGCGTCGGTACCTTCTTCGCCCAGGCCGCCGCGACCGGCTTCGTCGGACAGGCGGCCACCGAGAACCGCGGTGTTGCCAGCGGGACGTATCTGGCCTGCTATTTCAGCGGCGGTCTCGTCGGCACGGCGGTGCTTGGCCGGCTATTTGATGCCTATGGGTGGACGGCCTGTGTCACCGGCGTCGGAGCGGCGCTGGCCGTCGCCGCACTGCTAACGCTTGCACTCACAAACGATGCCTAGCGCTTCATCTGCCGCAGGTCAGGCTGCGTCTCCTGCGGCGGCTCATCGTCAGCGATCGCGCGCCAGGCCGCGCCGTCGAGATCGTCATACTGGCCGCTCTTAAGTGACCAGAGGAAGGCGGCGAGGCCGGCAAGGCCGAGCCCCAGCGCCAGGGGAACCAGGATGATCAGGACTTCCATGATGTGATCCCCCGCGAGGCGCTGCGCGCGCGCAGCGCGTTCAGCATGACCAGGATGGACGATCCGCTCATCGCGGCCGCCGCGATCAACGGCGTCACGACGCCGCTGATGGCAATCGGCACCGCCAGGATGTTGTAGCCGATCGCGAGCCAGAGATTTTGCCGCATCAGGTGCAACGCCTTGCGGGCATAATCGACGGCCGTCACGACCGGCGCCAGGGGCTTGCCGAGGAAGACGAGGTCCGCGGTTGCCTGGCTGAGATGCGCAGCCGAGATCGGCGACATCGAGACGTGGGCAGCAGCAAGCGAGGGCGCATCGTTCATGCCGTCGCCGACCATCAGCACGCGCGTGCCGCGCCGCTTCAGCTCTTCGATCCGCGCGATCTTGTCGGCCGGCGTGACACCGGCGCGCCACTCGGGAATACCAAGCGCAGTCGCCGCCGCCCTTACCGCAGGCTCGCGGTCGCCGGAGAGGATCTCGATGCCGACATTGCGCGCCTTCAGCGCAGCGATCACCGTGACTGCGTCCGGACGCAAGGCTTGCCGCACCGTGAAGACGAATTTTTCTGCGCCCCTGCTGAAGGCCACGATCGAAGCTTCGGGGTCGAGATCGACACTGCTCCGGGCAAGATCATCGGCATCGCAGAAGGACGGCCGGCCAAGCCGGATCTCGACGCCGTCGACGCTTGCTCGCACGCCCTGCCCGGCCTCCTCGACCGCGCCGACGATCGGCGACTTGGCACGGGCGGCCTGCGCCACCGCGGCTGCGACGGGATGATGGCTCGACAGCGCGAGCTGCCCGGCGAGCGCCAGGATATCGGCAGGGATCGCCGCCGCATTGACCACATCGAGATCGGGCAGCGTCAGCGTGCCGGTCTTGTCGAAGATGATGTGATCGGCTTCCGCCAGCCGTTCGATCGCGTCACCGGCGTTGAGCAGCACCCCGGATTTGAACATTGCGCCTGAGGCCACCGTCTGCACCGTCGGAATCGCAAGTCCGAGCGCACAGGGACAGGTGATGATCAGCACGGCGACGCCGGTGACGATCGCGTCGTGCCAGCCTGCGCCAGCCAATACCCAACCGAGGATGGTGAGGAGCGCGGTCGCATGCACCACCGGCGCGTAGAGCCGCGATGCGCGATCCGCGAGCCGCCGATAGCACGAGCGCGCCTCGAGCGCGTTGTCAAGGAGGCGCGTGATCTCGGCGAGCAGCGTCGCTTCCGAGGCCGCCGAGACCCGCACCCGCAACGTGCCGGAGATATTCATCGAGCCGGCGTAGACCGGCGTGCCTGTGTCAGCCGTGACGTAGAGCGTCTCGCCGGTGATCAGGCTCTGGTCGATCTCCGAACGGCCCTCGATCACGGTGCCATCGACCGCGCAGCGTTCGCCGGGCCGCAGCAACACGACGTCGCCGGGATTGATCGCGGCGACCGGCACCTGCGAGATCTCGTCGGGCCCGACGAACTTTGCCGCGGTCTCGGCCTTCAGCGCCGCCAGATTGCCGGCAACCGCACGCGTCCGCCGCCGCATGTTCTGGTCGAGAACGCGCCCGACCAGGAGAAACGTCAGCAGCATGATCGCGGCATCGAAATAGGCGTGCTCGGCGTGATGGATGGTCTCGACCACGGACATGCCGAGCGCCAGGATCACCCCGATCGAGATCGGAACATCCATGTTGGTGGTCTTCGCCGACAGCGCCCGCCAGGCCGAGCGGAAGAACGGCTGGCCAGCATAGGCCGCGGCCGGCAGCGCGATCAGCGCCGACAGCCAGTGGAAGAAATCGCGCTGCTCGGGCAGCATGTCGCTGACGTTGCCGGACCACACGGGGATCGACAGCATCATCACGTTCATAGTGGCGAAGGCCGCAACGCCAAGGCAACGGAGCAGGAAGCGCGACTCCGCGACCTCGGTCGCCTCCGCGCTTGCCGTCTCGTAAGGATAGGCCTTGTAGCCGAGCTCTTCGAGCCGATCGATGAAGCGCGCGGGATCGAGCGTGCCCGCCTTCCATTCCAGCGCGACGCGACGGTCGGTGAGGTTGACCCGCGCCAGCGTCACGTCGGGAATGGCGGAAAGACCGCGCTCGATCTTGGCCATGCAGCCGGCGCAGTGCACGCCCTCGACGGCGAGATCGATGTGCTGCAGCCCCTCACCCGCGGCACGGACATAATGGGAGAAGTCGCGCGAGACCTGCATGAGGAATTCCTTCAGTTCAGGATCACGCGATTGCGCGACATGAACATGCGCTCGCCGCGCGCATCGCCCTCGAGCACGAGATCCCACTGGCCGGGCGCCACGGCCGCCGCGTTGCCGCCATAGACCCCGATACCGATCTCGGCGAGATCGACGGACAGGTCCGCGCGCTTGTCGGTGGGCCGCTCCAGCCGTCCTGAGAATCTCAGGCCGGTGACCGGCCGGCCGGTGGCGTCACGGGCCTCGATCCGCACCGTCGCGCCGCCATCGGCGCTGCGCTGGATCTTCGCGTCGACCTGCCACTTCCGCTCCGCCTGCCCCCGCGCCGCCGCGATCTCCTTTTCGTAGGTGAGACCGGCCGCATAGGGACTGTCGACGTCGGTGCCGGGAAGCGTCGCGATCGCAAGCTTCATCATGGTGACGTTGACGCCGATCACGACGCCGAAAAACGCAACCAGAATGATGAGGACCGTGGTGCCGGTCAGGGGCTTCGGTGCGGCGGATGCCATGGCGAACTCCAAACGATGCTCTCAGGGCGCGACGAAATTGTCGGTGGCGGAGGCGACCTCGCCGAGCCCGATATCGGTGACGTGGAAATGGACCGGGATCGATTTCTCCGGATTGAGTTCGGCCGGCGCCGTCACGAGCAGCCGCAATTCCGCGGTCTGGTCGCGACCGATCACGACCATCGGCCGGTCCGGCGTCACGGAATCGACGCCGACGACGTGGACCGTCGCATTCACCGGCCCCTCGACATCGATCGCGATGACGCGGTCGAAACCGCGCTTGTTGAGCAGCCGTACCGTGTAGGCGTTGCGGATCGAACCGTCGCTCAGCTTGACGGCGATCGGGTTGCGGTCGTGCAGCACGTTGACGTCGAGCAGGCTGCGGGTCAGCAGCGCATAGAGCATGATGCCGCCGATGACCGCGATGATCGCGCTGTAGACGATGGTGCGGGGCCGCACGATACGATAGATCGGCGGCTTGCCTTCCTGGCGGCGCTGGATGTTGATGTCGTTGTCATAGGCGATCAGACGGGTTGGCCGACCGATCTTGGCCATCACGGTATCGCAGGCATCGATGCACAGGCCGCACTGGATGCATTCCATCTGCGGCCCGTTGCGGATGTCGATGCCGGTCGGGCAGACCGCGACGCACTGGTAGCAATCGATGCAGTCGCCAACCTGCTCGCCGAGCGCGCGCAGCTCGGCGGCCTTCTTGACCGACGTGCGCTTCTCGCCGCGGTCGTAGCGGTAGGTGACGTTGAGCGCCCATTCGTCGGTGAGCGCGGCCTGGATACGCGGCCACGGGCACATATAGGTGCAGACCTGCTCACGCATGTAGCCGGCGAGCAGATAGGTGGTCGCGGTGAGGATGCAGATCCAGATATAGGCGATCATCGGCCCCTGGAAGGTGACGAGCTCCTTCACCAGCGTCGGCGCATCATTGAAGTAGAGCACCCAGGCGCCACCGGTCCACCAGGCGATCAGGAGCCAGATCGAATGCTTGAGCACGATCTCGGAGATGCGCTCGAGCTTCATCGGGTCGGACGAGGCGTCCTTCTTCATGCGCTCGCGCCGATCACCCTCGATCAGGCGCTCGACGGCGTAGAACAGGTCGGTCCAGACGGTCTGCGGACAGAGATAGCCGCACCAGATGCGGCCGCCGATGGAGTTCATCAGGAACAGCGCCACCGCAGCGACGATCAACAAGCCGGTGAAGTAATAGACCTCCTGCGGCCACAGCTCGATGAAGAAGAAATAGAAGCGGCTGTTGGGCAGATCGATCAGCACCGCCTGGCTGGGGGCGCCCAGGCCACGGTTCCAGCGCACGAACGGCAGAAGATAGTAGACGCCGAGGCAGAAGGCCATCAGCCCCCATTTGGTCCGGCGGAACGTGCCCGAGACGGTTTGGGGGTAGACTTTCTTGCGGGACGCGTAGAGCGGCCCGTAATCATCTTCCAGTTTGAGCTCGTTCACGGCCTTGTTCATCGCTGGGTCCGTTAGCGGGTACGATTGAACCTAGATCGAACTCCGACCGTGCAGTTGATCCAGCTCAAGGGGGCGGGTTTCCCCGCCCCCTCGATTGCATAAGCAGCCTTCGCTTACTTGCCGCCGCCGAGCGAGTGGACGTAGACCGCCATCGCCTTGAGGGTGGCCGGATCAAGCCGTCCCTCCCACGCCGGCATGACACCGGAGCGGCCCTGGCTGATGGTCTCGATCAGGGTCGCCTCGTCCGAGCCGTAGAGCCAGATCTTGTCGGTCAGGTTGGGCGCGCCCATGTCCTGATTGCCCTTGCCGCCGTCGCCATGGCAGGCGACGCAGTTCTCGGTGAAGATCTTTTCGCCCTTGGCCGCGTCATAGCCCTGCCGGGTCGACAGGCCCGAGAGCGAGCGGACGTAGTTGGCGACCGTGACGATCTCGTCGGGCTTCAGCACGCCGTCCTTGCCGAAGGCGAGCATCTGGCCCTCATGGGTCTTGGCATGGCCGGACCGCGCACCATACTGGATGGTCTGCATGATCTGGTCGAGCGTGCCGCCCCACAACCAATCGTCGTCATTGAGGTTCGGGAAGCCCTTTGCGCCGGCGGCACCGCTGCCGTGGCATGGCGCGCAATTGTCGCCGAATACGACCCTGCCCTTGGCACGCGCGAGCGCCAGCAGCGCCGGATCCTTTTCGATGTCGGCGAGCGGGGTGGCAGCCAGCGCCGCCATCTTCTCGCCGCGGGCCGCCTCGAGGTTGGCGAGTTCCACTGCGAGGTTGGCGCGCGTCGAGTAGCCGAACAAACCGGGCGTATTGGTTGTGATGAGCGGCCAGGCCGGATAGACGATCCAGTAGCCGATCGCCCAGACGATGGTGAGGTAGAACGTCACCAGCCACCAGCGCGGCAAGGGCGTATTCAGCTCCTTGATACCGTCCCATTCGTGTCCGGTCGTAGTCTTGCCGGAGACGCTGTCGAATTCACCGTGGTCGGTCATGATCCCTTACTCCTCGCGCAACGGCAGTCGCGCCGCTTCGTCGAAAGCGGCCTTGTTGCGCGGCCAGAATGCGTAGGCGACGATCGCGAGGAAGATCGCGACGAAGACCGGCGTCCAGATCGTCGTCACGAGATCGGACGCAAGGTTATGGACTGTCAGAATTGCTTTCATCGTTCATGCCTTCTCAGCGGAGATTGGCTTTCTCGTTGTAGAGCTTGAAGTCGACGAGCGTGCCGAGCATCTGGAGGTAGGCGATCAGCGCGTCCATCTCGGTCGGCGTGCCCGGCTTGCCGTCGAAGTTGCGCACCACCGCCTTGGCGTAGCGCTTGGTGAAGGCATCGCTGCCGGCATTGTCCGGATCGGCCTGCGCCTTCAGGTCATTGGCCGCATTGGCGATCTGGTCGTCGCTGTAGGGCACGCCGACGGCCTTGAGCGTCAGCATGTGATCGGCAATCGTGGCGGGATCGACTTCATTCTCGGCCAGGAACGGATAGCCCGGCATCACCGACTGCGGCACGATGGCGCGCGGGTTGGTCAGATGGGTCACGTGCCAGTCGTCGGAATATTTGGCGCCGACGCGGGCAAGATCCGGACCGGTACGCTTGGAGCCCCACTGGAACGGGTGGTCGTACATGCTCTCGGCAGCGAGCGAAAAGTGACCGTAGCGCTCGACCTCGTCGCGCAAGGGACGGATCATCTGCGAGTGGCAGAGATAGCAGCCCTCGCGGACGTAGATGTTGCGGCCGGCGAGCTCGAGCGGCGTATAGGGCCTGACCCCGTCGACCACCTCGATGGTGCTCTTGAGGTAGAACAGCGGCGCGATTTCGACGAGACCGCCGATCGAGATCACCAGCAGGATGCCGACGACCAGAATGATCGAGTTCTTTTCGAAGATTTGGTGGCGTGACCAGAACGACATTGCTGAGCTCCTCATTCCGCCGGCTGAAGAGCGACGGGCATCTGCACTTCCGCCTCGCCGACGCGCACGGTCATCCAGAGATTGTAGGCCATGATCAGCGCGCCGATCAGGAACAGCCCTCCGCCGGCCGCACGGATGACGTAGAAGGGATGCATCGCCTCGACGGTCTCGATGAAGGAATATTCGAGGAAGCCGAGCGAGGTGTAGGCGCGCCACATCAGGCCCTGGAGGATGCCGGACACCCACATCGCCGAGATGTAGAGGACGATGCCAAGCGTCGCGATCCAGAAGTGCCAGTTGACGAGCTTGAGGCTGTAGAGGCCCTTGCGGTTCCAGGCCCACGGCACGAGGCAATACAGCGCGCCGAAGGAGACGAAGCCCACCCAGCCGAGCGCGCCGGAATGCACGTGGCCGATGGTCCAGTCAGTGTAGTGGCTGAGCGAGTTGACGACCTTGATCGACATCATCGGGCCTTCGAAGGTCGACATGCCGTAGAAGGCGACGGAGACCACGAGCATGCGCAGCACGGGATCGGTGCGCAGCTTGTCCCAGGCGCCCGACAGCGTCATCAGGCCGTTGATCATGCCGCCCCAGGACGGCATCCACAGCATCACCGAGAAGGTCATGCCGAGCGTCTGCGTCCAGTCCGGCAGCGCGGTGTAGTGCAGATGGTGCGGGCCGGCCCAGATGTAGAGGAAGATCAGCGACCAGAAGTGGATGATCGACAGCCGGTAGGAATAGACCGGCCGCTCGGCGCGCTTGGGGATGAAATAGTACATGATGGCAAGGAAGCCGGCCGTCAGGAAGAAGCCGACAGCGTTGTGGCCGTACCACCACTGGAACATCGCATCCTGCACGCCAGCCCAGGCGACGTAGGACTTGGAGCCGAACACCGAGACGGGAAGCGCGGGATTATTGCCGAGATGCAGGACGGCAATGGTCACGATGAAGGCGAGATAGAACCAGTTCGCGACGAAGATGTGCGGTTCCTTGCGCTTAATCACCGTGATGAGGAAGACAAGCAGGTAGACTACCCAGACGATGGTCAGCCAGAGGTCCGCATACCATTCCGGCTCGGCATATTCCTTGGACTGGGTAACCCCGAGCAGATAACCGGTGCCGGCGACGAGGATGAAGAAGTTGTAGCCGACCACGACGAACCAGGGCGCGAGTTCGCCGGCAAGCCGGACACGGCAGGACTTCTGCACGACGTAGAAAGAAGATGCGATCAGCACGTTGCCGCCGAACGCGAAGATCACCGCCGAGGTGTGCAGCGGACGCAGGCGGCCAAAACTCGTCCAGGGCAGATCGAAGTTGAGCGCTGGCCAGGCGAGCTGCGAGGCGATGATCAGGCCGACCAGGAAGCCGGCGATGCCCCAGAACATCGACATGAAGGCGGAGAACTTGATCGGCCCCATATTGTAGTTGGGCCGGCCGTTGATCTCCGCAGGCGGCAGCGCCGCCGGGCGCTCGAAGTAGCGGTTGAGAATGACGAAGACCGCCGCGATGCTCGCCGCAGCGCTCAGCGATGCATGGAAGGCGAAGGGCGCGTCGAGCGCCTTGGCTGCCGCGACCACGCAGAGGAAGGCGGTGACTGCGAACACTACCGCCAGGCCGCTTTCACCGATGGTCATGGATTTGGAAATGGAGGGCTGGCTCATGCGGATTCTCTCTGAAAGAACACGCAGCCAGAAACCATATTCACGCTCGCGGGGAATTGATTGAAATCAAGATAGTCGGATTTCCAGCGCCCCCGATCGACAGGACATCGCGAAGCAATATCAGCCGCTTACGTGGGTTTTTCGCGCGCACGACGGACCGCGCCTCCGGCAAATTCACAGAGCCCGGATGTCGCAAAAATGATCCAGCCGAAGTGCTAGTCGCGCGAGGTCGCCTTGAGCGCGGTGATGACGTTCTCCCGCGCAATGATGCCGACGAGCTTCTGCGTTCCGTCGAGCACGATGATGCTCCGAATCCGATGCTCGACCATGAGCTGGAGCACGCGGGTCAACCGCGTATCGGGGTGAACGTAAATGAATTCCGGCGTCATGACGTCGCCGACCTTGCGATTCATCAGGTCGAGATAGCGCGGCACCATCTGGCTCGGCGTGAACGCGAAGCATTTCAGGATGTCGAACTTGGTGACGATGCCGACGACCTGCCCGTCCTCCTCGACCGGATAGCCGTTGAAGTCGTCGCGCTCGAACATCTCGCTGAGCTCGAGCATGTTGAGGTCGCGCACAACCGTCTTGACGTTGCGCGTCATGTAGCCGTCGGTGGTCTGTTCAAGGAATCTGTACACGGCGCGTCCTCTGATTGTCTTTCAGTCAACCGATGTTAGTGCGACAGCAGCACGCAACGGGTTGATTGGGTGAGCAGATATTGCGTGACGCCGCCAAGGACCAATTCGCGGAACCTTGAATGGCCGTAAGCGCCGGCGACGATCAGGCCGGCTCCGACGTCGGCAGCCAACTGATCGAAATGGTCAGCCGCGGTTTCGTTCCGGCCCGCTTCCGACACCCGGGCGGTGGCCGTGATGCCATGGCGGGCGAGCCACGAAACGACGTCGGTGACGGAGGCCAGCACCGCCGGGCGATCGTCATCCGGCTCCGGAACAGCGACGATCGTGACCTCCCTCGCCTTGCGCAGCAGCGGCAGTGAATCGACGACCGCCCGCCGCGCCTCCGGCGTATCCTTCCAGGCCACCAGCACGCTGCGCAGATCGAGCCAGTTGAAACTGTCGGGCACGACCAGCAGCGGACGGCCGGCCTGCATCACCAGATCCTTGGGGCTCGCAAGCGAGAAGGCGTCCGAGAAGGCCGGGCTTTGCCCGCCGCTGACGATGATGTCGGCACAACGCGCCTGCTGCAGCGCGTAACGCGCCGGGAAATCGACCGCGCCGCGCCACTCGACGTGCCCGCCGCGATTCCTGGTTGCGGCACGGAATTGCCCCTCCAGCTCCGCAAGGCGCTGCCGGACCGAGGTCTCGCCCCGGTCGATCAGACGCTGGGCCTCGGCGCCGTCGGTGAAATAGAGCGGCGGCGCGAACTGCGCCGCAGCAACGCCGACGATCGCCGCCTCGAAGCGCTCCGCGAGCTCGCCCGCGACCTGAAGCCTCGCCTCGTTGGGCTGACCAAGCGCCAGGCTGACCATGACGGTCGCGTATGTCATTCCATGTCTCCCGAACCTGCCGATGTTGGCCATGCTAGGCGTGCCGCGGCGGGCGCGGGATGAGATAGATCAAGCCCGCAGACGGTTCGGACCGCGGCTGGACCGTTCAACCTGTCGCGAGGTAGCCGATCGCCGAACTTGCCTCCGGGGCGGCCATGCGCGAAATTGCAGCCGGAACCGCGCCCCCCGGACCCACGACAGGATGGAAGAAAATTGAGCCCGACCCGCGTAACTCATCCGGCAGATGACGGTCGGGGCGAACATTTCCGGGTCCGGATCGAGGGATTCGGCGTCGGCACCTGGGACCTCGACCTCAAGACGCAGGAATTCGAGTGGTCGGATGCGGCCGGGGCCATGTTCGGCGTCGGCCGCGACCAGCCGGTCACCTACGAGATCTTCCTGTCGCGCCTCGAGCCGAGAGACCGCGAGCGGGTCGAAGCTGCGATCAGGCGCGTCGCCGAGCGCGGCGGCGGCTTCGACGTGTCGTTCCGAATCGCCGATTCCGGCAGAGGGCAATGGATCAGGGCCCGCGCCGGCCTGATCCGGGACGAAGCCGGTAGCGCACGCCATCTCAGCGGGATCTTCCTCGACATCGACGAGGAGAAGCAGGTCGAGGAGGCGCTGCGCACGCGCGAGACTCATCTCCGCTCGATCCTGCACACGATCCCCGATGCCATGATCGTCATCGACGGCCATGGCATCATCCAGCTGTACAGCACGGCCGCCGAGCGCCTGTTCGGCTATTTGGAGCATGAGGCGATCGGCCAGAACGTCAGCATCCTGATGCCCGAGCCCGACCGCTCCCGCCACGACAGCTATATCGCCCGCTATCGCACCACGCGCGATCCCCACATCATCGGCATCGGCCGCATCGTCACCGGCAAGCGGCGCGACGGCACGACGTTTCCGATGCACCTGTCGATCGGCGAGATGCAATCCGGCGGCGAGCCCTATTTCACCGGCTTCGTCCGCGACATGACCGAGCACCAGCACACCCAGGCGCGGCTCCAGGAATTGCAGTCCGAGCTCGTCCATGTCTCGCGCCTGAGCGCGATGGGCGAGATGGCCTCGGCGCTCGCACACGAGCTCAACCAGCCGCTGGCGGCCATCAGCAACTATATGAAGGGTTCGCGCCGGCTGCTGGCGGGCAGCAGCGATCCGAACATCGAAAAGATCGAGAACGCGATGGACCGCGCCGCCGAGCAGGCGCTGCGCGCCGGCCAGATCATCCGCCGCCTGCGCGATTTCGTCTCGCGCGGCGAATCCGAGAAGCGGGTCGAGAGCCTCTCCAAGCTGATCGAAGAAGCCGGCGCCCTCGGCCTTGCCGGCGCGCGCGAGCAGAACGTCCAGCTCCGCTTCAACCTCAATTCGGAAGCCGACCTCGTGCTGGCCGACCGCGTGCAGATCCAGCAGGTGCTGGTCAACCTGTTCCGCAACGCGCTGGAGGCCATGGCGCAATCGCCACGGCGCGAGCTCGTCGTGACCAACACCGAGGTGGCCGACGACATGATCGAAGTCGAGGTCGCCGATACGGGATCCGGCTTCCACGACGACGTGATACCGAACCTGTTCCAGACCTTCTTCACGACCAAGGAGACCGGCATGGGCGTGGGACTCTCCATCAGTCGCTCGATCATCGAGGCTCACGGCGGCCGCATGTGGGCCGCGAGCAACGCATCGGGCGGCGCGACGTTTCGTTTCACCTTGCCGGCAGCCGACGAGAACTGATCAATGACCACCAAAGGACATGTCTACGTCATCGACGACGACGAGGCGATGCGGGATTCGCTGAACTTCCTGCTGGATTCGTCCGGCTTCAGTGTCCGATTGTTCGAGACGGCGCAGAGCTTCCTCGATGCGCTGCCGGGCCTCTCCTTCGGCTGCGTGGTCTCCGACGTGCGCATGCCCGGGCTTGACGGGATCGAGCTCTTGAAGCGTATGAAGGCCACGCAAAGCCCATTCCCGATCCTGATCATGACCGGTCATGGCGACGTTCCGCTGGCGGTCGAAGCCATGAAGCTTGGCGCCGTCGATTTCCTCGAAAAGCCGTTCGATGACGATCGCCTGACCGCGATGATCGAAGCCGCGATCCACCAGGCCGAGCCTGCTGCCAAGAGCGAGGCGATCACGCAGGATATCGCCGCGCGTGTGGCCTCGCTCAGCCCGCGTGAGCGCCAGGTCATGGAAGGGTTGATCGCGGGCCTCTCCAACAAGCTGATTGCCCGCGAATACGACATCAGCCCGCGCACCATCGAAGTGTATCGGGCGAACGTCATGACCAAGATGCAGGCGGGCAGCCTGTCGGAGCTGGTGCGGCTGGCGATGCGCGCCGGCATGCTCAAGGATTGAGGCGGCTTCGACTTGAGGCATGTCAAGTCCGTCCCCTCGCCGCGTGCTAGCAAGGCTGCCATGACCGAGATCAGCCTGCATCATGAGCGGCATCCGATGTCGTCCCCACTCAAGCCTACCGTCTATGTGGTCGACGACGACGATGCCGTCCTGGGATCACTGCGATTCCTGCTGGAAACGGACGGCTTCGCCGTGCGGACCTTCAGGAATGCCACGGCATTGCTGAATGCCCCGAACTCTCCTGGCGCGGACTGCTACGTGATCGACTACAAGATGCCCGATATCAACGGTGTCGAGCTCGCCAGGCGCTTGCGCAAGTCGGAGGGCGACACGCCCGTGATCCTGATCACGGGCTATCCGGACGAGAATATTTCGACCCGGGCCGCCGCGGTCGGGATCAAGGACGTGATCTTGAAGCCGCTTCTCGACGAGAATCTCATCAAGCGCATCCGTGGCGCCATCCAGGGCAAGCCCAAAAGCTGACCTCGAGGGCTGACCTACGGGAATCTACGTAGGTACACCTCCTTAAGATATCGCTCGAAATTTTCACGCCCCGTGACCCGCGGTAACCATCTGCCATCTGAAATGGAGATGGCCAACATGCTCACCCAGTCGCTCAACACCCAGGTTCACGGCAGCAAGATCGCCCCCGCCGCCCATCACGTTTCCGATCAGTTCGGCGCCATCACCGGCCATGTCGGTCTTGTCGCCACCGAGTTTTCCTACCGCAAGGACGAGGAGATCTACGGCGAGGACGAGCCTGCAGAATACGTGTACCAGGTCGTCTCCGGCGCGGTGCGCAGCTACAAGCTCCTCTCCGACGGCCGCCGCCAGATCGGCGCCTTCCATCTCCCCAGCGACGTGTTCGGCCTCGAATCCGGCGCCACACATCGTCTGGCCGCCGAGGCCATCATCGACACCACCGTGCGCCTCGTGAAGCGCTCCAGCCTCGAGAAGGCCGCCGGCACCGACGTGCAGGTCGCCCGCAAGCTCTGGGCGATGACCGCGGGCGAGCTGCGCCACGCCGAGGACCACATGCTGCTGCTTGGCCGCAAGACCGCGATGGAGCGGGTTGCGACCTTCCTGCTCGAAATGGACCGCCGGCTTGCTGTTGCCGGCATGATGGCCTTGCCGATGTGCCGCCGCGACATCGGCGACTATCTCGGCCTGACGCTGGAGACCGTGTCGCGCGCGCTGTCGCAGCTCCATTCCCAGGGCATCCTGGGCTTCTCGGGTGCCCGTCAGATCGTGCTGCGCAACCGTCAGCGCCTGCACAATCTCGACGCCTGACTTCTTCCTCCCTGCCATCTTCCCAACTGGCCGGCCGAATCCGTTTCGGCCGGCCTTTTTCTTATGCTCAACGCGCCCTGCGCCGTGTCTCCGGCATCACCAAGAAAATCAGGACGAGCCCGACTGCCGCGACGCAGGCGAGTCCGACGAAGGCGGTGCTGCTGCCGAACCTGTCGCTGATGAAGCCGCCGAGCACGGTGCTCAGCGACGCACCGATGCCGGTCGCGGTTCCCACGACTCCCTGCGCAAGATTGAAATGGCCGCTGCCGAAGGCGACGTCGGCAACGATCAGCGGAATCATCACCGCGAACACCGCGGCCGTGATGCCATCGAACACCTGCACCAGCACCAAGAGATAGGGATCGCGGACGGTCGCGAACAACAGGCCGCGAATCGCGAGCGCGCCAAATCCGATCAGCAGGAGCGGCCGCCTGCCCCAGGCCTGCGCCTTGCGCCCGACCGACGGCGACATCAGCGCAACGATCGCCTGCGGCACGATGATGCAGCCCGCGATCAGGACGGTCGCCCACTGGCTCGACCGCGTCGTCACCACGCTCGCCATCAAGGGCAGCATCGCCGCGTTCGCGAGCTGTAACAGCAACACGCTGCAGGCGAAGATCAGCAGCGGCCGCTGCCTCAGCAGGTGCCACACATTCGTGTCCGCACCTTCGGCGGCTTCGCGCGGCATCGCGCCGTGTGCGCGCGCCACGTCGACCTCCTCCTCGCGGATCCGCGACAAGGCGATCAGGGTCGGGATCGCGAGCAGGAAAGTGACCAGGAACACCGAGCGGCTCGACAGCAGATAACCGGCGGTGCCCATCACTGCGGCCGCGACCCCATTGCCGAGTGAAGCGAAGCGCGCGTTGCGGCCGAGCCGTTCGCCGATCGCGAACGGGCCGACGAGGCCGAGGCTGATCGCAGCGATCGCAGGCCCCAATACGCAGCTCGCGGCGGCGTGCAGGGTGGCCGCCGTCACCACGACCGGGAAGATCGGCATCGCCGCATAAGCGAGCGCGCAGCAGCCGATGGTCGCAATCGCCAGCCCCGCGACCAGCCGCTCGGATTTCGCGGCATCGATGATCGCGCCGCCCGGCATCTGGCCGATCAGGCCGACGATGCCGCCAATCGACAGCACGAGGCCGATTTCGACCTGCGTCCATTTCTGCGTCGTGAGATAGACCGCGATGAACGGGCCGAAGCCGGTCTGCACGTCGGCCAGGAAGAAGATGAACCAGTCCAGCGCCCGCAGGCTTTGCTTCGACGGGACCGGTTGCGCAGGCGCAGGGACAGCGTTGCGGCTCTCAGCTCGGCCACGTTGATCATCGCTCGGATGGCTCGGCTTCCTGGACAAGCGCACCGGCAGTCTGCCCTCCCTTCCTTACGGAATGAACTGCAGCGGTTGCAGGGTGCCGGAGGCACCCAGCACGACGATCGGTGTGTCCTCCTTGTACTCCGGCGCAGCCGCGACCTGCGCCTTGGTCAGCTCCAGGCTGATGCTGTCTTTCTTGTTGGCGATCTTGCCGAAGTGCAGCGCGTTCCAGTCGACCACGATCTTGCGGCTGCCGACGCCGAGGAAGCCGCCGAAATCGATCACCGCCGCACGCACCTTGCCGGTGCGATCGACGACGACGTCGACGATGCGTCCCATGTCCTCATCGGCGGCGCTGCGCAC
Organism: Bradyrhizobium sp. UFLA05-153; assembly: GCF_054185185.1. NCBI lineage: Bacteria > Pseudomonadati > Pseudomonadota > Alphaproteobacteria > Hyphomicrobiales > Nitrobacteraceae > Bradyrhizobium > Bradyrhizobium sp. UFLA05-153. The sequence goes on along the minus strand of NZ_JBBIAM010000112.1, from coordinate 5,068 downwards.
GTCGCGACCGAGCACGCCATGCGCGTCGCTGGCCCCGATGATGGTGACCGACGGCGGCGGTGGCGCGTCCTTCGGCACCACGGGCACGGCCGGCGTCGGCGACGGCGGCGCGTTCGGCTCGGCTTGCGTCGCAGGCGGCTCCTCTGCCGCGTACGACACGGCGGGCGCGATGCCTCCCGCGATTATTGCGACCAGCATCAACCGCATCATGGCGCGCATGCGACGTCCTCCGGCTGATTGCGCTAATGCGCCAGCACGATCGATACCTGGATCTGGCCGCGCGTTCGCAGCACCTCGAGCGCGACATCGCCGCCGTGGCGGCGGATCCGCAAATCGACGCTCGACGGGCCCAGTTGTAGGTCGCGCAGCACCACCTCGTTCAGGAACGCTGGCAGATGCGGGTTGCGCAGACGGATCTCGCTGCGCGCGACGTCGAACTCGATGCCGAGCGCCGCTTCCAGCAGCGTAAACGGCGTCGCGCTGGCCCAGGCCTGCGGCGCGCAGGCGACCGGATAGAGCGTCGGACCGCGGCGCTTCTCGCGCCGGAAGCCGCAGAACAATTCCGGCAGCCGCCGAAGATCCATATAGGTCGCGGCCTCGAACAGGCCCTTGAAGACGTGCGCGACCGAATGCTTCAGGCTGTAGCGCGCGAGCCCGAGCGCGATCAGCGCATTGTCGTGCGGCCAGATCGAGCCGTCATGATAGGACATCGGATTGTAGCGCATTTCGCCGAGCGCCACGGTACGGATGCCCCAGCCGGAGAAGAAATGCGGCCGCATCAGGTCTGCGGCAACCTTGCGCGCGCGGTCCTCTCTGATCATGCCGCTGAACAGAAGCTGGCCCGCATTCGACGTCCGCACCTTGCAGGGACGCTTGGCGCCGTCGAGCGCGAGCGCGTAGGTGCCGAGCTCCTCGCACCAGAACGCCTCCTCGAAACGCGCGGCGAGCGCCTTTGCCTCAGCCTCGAGCTTCCTCACCTTGTCCGGCTTGCCCAGGCGCAAGGCGCAGCGCGCGGCGAGCTGTTTGGCGGCAAAGACGTAGCCCTGCACCTCGGCGAGGGCGATGTAGCCTTCCGCGAGGGTGCCGTCGGCATGGAAGATAGCATCATAGGAGTCTTTCCAGCCCTGGTTGGCGAGGCCTTGTTCCGAGGCGCGCTGATATTCGACGAAGCCGTCATGGTCGGGATCGCCGGGGCCATCGATCCAGGTCAGCGCGGCCTCGATCGCGGGCCACAATTCCAGCAGCGTTTCGACATCGCCCGTGCGCTCGAAATAGCGGCCGGCGAGCAGCACGAACAGCGCCGTGGAATCGACGCTGCCGTAATATTGCGCGAACGGCACCTCGCGCAGCGCCGCCATCTCGCCGCCGCGCATCTCGTGCAGGATCTTGCCGGGCTCCGCGTCGGCGAGCGGATCAGTGGCTTTGGCCTGGAAGTGCGCAAGCCGCCGAAGCACTCCCCTGGCAACCCGCGGATCGATCCACAGCATCTGCAAGGCCGTGATCAGGCCGTCGCGGCCGAACGTCGTCGAGTACCAGGGAATGCCGGCATAGGGATAGCGGCCTTGCGGCGTATCCGTCATCAGCATGTTGAGGTCGGCCATCGCCTGGCACAGCACCTCGTTGAAGATGTTGTTGGAGGTCTCGATACTGGTCGTCCCCGCCGTACAGGAACGCATCTCGCGGCGATGCGCGAGCATGGCTGGAAAGAAGCGCACCGGCTTGAGCGTTTGCGGCCGGTTGCAGGACACCGCCACGAACAACGACTTCGTATGATGCGGCTCGAGCTCGAGCTGCCAGGTGGCGGCATTGACCGAGAGCCGGGTTGGCCTTGGATCGAAATGTAGCCCGGTCGTGCGCTGCGCGTCATCGAGGCCGCGATATTCGAACAGGACGTCGGTCGGGCCGAGCAATTTGCTGGCGCCGGTCCCCCGCCGCGGCCGCTTCTCGCCGCGCACCTCGAACAAATCGGCGAAGTCGCTGTCGAACAGCAGCGTCAGATCGAAGCTCGCCGGCCGGTCACCATGGTTCTGCAGGCCGATGCGCTGATACGCCGTGCCGCGCCACAGGAACACGGTGCGCACAATGTGCAGCAAGTCCTTCTGGAGGATGATGCGGCCATTGCGGTAGATATCGGGATTGGTCAGATCGACGGTCAGGGCCGAGTTGTCGTCCCGCAAGTTCGAGCCGAGCAGCAACGGCTGAAGATCGTCGAGCACGAGCTCAAGCCGCGCAAGATAGCGCGTATCGCAGTTGAACAGGCCGTCCGGACCACCGGCGGAGGCGCCGATATCGCCGTGGCTGTCGAGCACGATGAAGGTGTCGTCGTGCTTGAGCGAACGCCGCGGCCTCGCCGCAGGTCCCGTCATGGGAATGTAGAACGGCTGCTCCTCCACCACTTCCACGGTTCGCGATGCAGCGACGAACTGGGTGACGACTTCGGCTGACATGCGCTATTCCCCTGCGCCGTTATCCAAAACGCAATCGACCTGAACGCGACGACCTGGACGCGACTGACAACTTACGCGGCGAACTTCGAGAGCCGGTTCATCTCCTGCGTCACCAGCTCACGGTAAGGTCCGTGGTTCTGCATTAGGCGGTCGGGCGATCCGTCCTCGATGATCTTGCCGGCCTTCAGCACCACCACGCGGTCGAAATTGCGCAAGGTTGCCAACCGGTGCGCGATCGCAACTACAGTGCGGCCGCGCATCAGGCGCGACAGAGCCTCGCGGATCGCCTCCTCCGCCTCGCTGTCAAGCGCTGCGGTGGCCTCGTCGAGCAGCAGGATCGGCGCGTCCTTCAGGAAGGCGCGCGCAATCGCGATGCGCTGGCGCTGGCCGCCGGAGAGCTTTACGCCGCGGTCGCCGACCATGGTGTCGAGCCCTTCGGGCATGCTCTCGACGAAATCGCAGCGCGCCGCGATCGCCGCGCGCAACACCTCGTCGTCGGTCGCATTGGGTCGGCCGTAGCGGATGTTCTCGCGAACCGATCGATGAAACAACGAAATGTCCTGCGGCACCACGGAAATCGCCTCGCGCAGGCTCTGCTGTGTCACCCGCGCGATATCCTGGCCATCGACGGTGATGCTGCCGTCATCGACATCGTAGAACCGCTGCAACAGCGTGAACAACGTCGACTTGCCGCCTCCGGACTGCCCGACCAGGCCGACGCGCTGGCCAGGTTGCAGCCGCAGGCTGAAGCGCTCGAAGATCTTCGAAGCTCCGGGATAGCCGAACGTCACGTTGTTGAAGGCAATTGCGGCGCCGCGCTTGACCAGCGGCTCAGCTTCGGGGTGGTCGCGCAGTTCATGCGGTACCAGAAGCGTTGCGATCGCCTCCGTCAGCCGCGCGACGTGCTGGGTGACGTCGACCAGCGCGACGGCAAGGTCGCGCGTCGCATTGAGAATCGAGAGCCCGAGAGTGCAGACCAGCACGACGTCGCCGGTGGTTGCCTCACCCTTCTGCCAGAGCGTGATCGCCCAGGCGAGCAGTGCGATCGTGAGGACGACGGTCACCGCGGCGTGGGTCAGGCGCAGCTTTTCGAGGTAGCGCAGGCTGCGGCCGCGCGCGGTGAGTTCCCGGTTCACGGTTGCATCGAAGCGCTGATGTTCGTGTGTGATGCCGCAGAACGCCCGTACCAATGGCATGTTGCTGATGACGTCGATCATCTCGCCGTCCACGACGGCAGCCTTGTCGGCGAAATCGTCATGCAGCGGCTTTCCGGCCGCCGCGAGGTGGAACATCGCGATTACCATGCCGCCGGCAATCACGATCAGTCCGGCTGCCATATAAGGACTCACGGTTCCAATCAGCAGGATTGCCGCAACTGTGGCAATGCACGGCGGCAAGACATTCCAGACGAACATGTTCTCGACCGTGAACACGGCGTTGGAGGTCGCGGTGATACGACTTGTCAGCATGCCCGGCATGCGATCCGAGAAGTAGCTGGGCGCATGGCCCGTCAGATGGCGGAAGATGTCGCGACGAAGATCGCCCGTCACGCCAACAAAGGTGAAGCTCGCTGTCCAACTTGCGATACGCCAAAGGAAGTTGTCGGCGGTGATCAGCGACATGAGTAAAACGAATGACAGCCATACGCCTCCGCTATGGGAGGCGCCCGCGGAAAGGCTGTCGACCAGCGATTTGACGCCGTATTGCGTTCCCACGGAGCAGGCAACGGCCGCGACCACGGCGGTCAGGATCACCAGGTGCGACGCGAGCCGCCGGCGAAGATAGCGCAAAACAAAGGCAAACGGCCGCCTCGCGTAGCCCGATAGTTGATCCATGTAGCTGCCACCCCGTCATCAGAATTGTCAGTCGTGCCTGCGCAGCACTGGCTGAGTGAACATCGACCGGTTCGTTCCGGTTCCCTTGCAATGCGATCACGACATGACGATGCGGACGATCTGAGAAGCAGTCGTGACATCATCAAGACCAGATTGCGGACGAGTCACGCCGCATTGCAGACGTGTCGAATAAGTAACCTTCACCGGTGGGAACTTCGCAGATGCGGGAACGTTCCCATGGCTGGCATTCGCCGGTGCCGAAGTGAGCTGGGGTTTCAACTTTCATGATCGCGACAAGGAGATGGTGAGATGCGCATCGCGCAGGTAGCTCCGTTGACGGAGGCTGTTCCACCCAAGCTTTATGGCGGCACCGAACGGGTGGTGCATTGGTTGACGGAGGAACTGGTGGCGCTCGGACACGATGTGACCCTGTTCGCCAGTGGCGACTCGCATACCTCGGGCAAGCTCGACGCAATGTGGCCGAAGGCGCTGCGCCTCGACGGCGCGGTGCGCGATCCCAACGCCCTGCACATGGTGATGCTGGAGCGGGTGCGGCAGAAATGCGACGACGAGGAATTCGACTTCCTCCACTTCCACCTCGATTACTATCCGTGGTCCCTCTTCTATCGCCAGCCGACACCGTTCCTGACGACGCTGCACGGCCGGCTCGACCTGCCCGAGCACCAGCCGGTGTTTAATACGTTCTCTAATATCCCGGTCATCTCGATCTCGAACGCGCAGCGGCGGCCGGTGCCGCAGGCCAATTGGGTGCGCACAATCCATCAT
>NZ_JBBIAM010000111.1:0-31670 GCF_054185185.1 Bradyrhizobium sp. UFLA05-153 | reverse complement strand
AGAGCCGGATGCTCGAATCGGGCTTGTCCGGATCTGCGCGGGGGGTGTCCAGCAATGGGCATCCCTACCGCGAACCAGGGCCCTTTTCGGGCATGGTGCCATGTCCGACTTGAGTCCGATATGCGCACGAAAGCAGACGTCTAGCCGCGCCCTTCAAATTTATGGGGTCGCGCCCTACGCCGTAGGCGTGGTCCGGAAAGGTGCGCAGCGGTTTTCTCTCGCGACGTCGTCCCAAATCAGTGTTTTGTCGGACGCCGCCAACCTTCCACCAGCGTAATTGTGCCAGCAGCCACCACTGCAATAACGACGACAGTGGCGAGGGCCTCGATCGAGGCCAAGGTCTCGTACCATTTATTCCAAAGCTCAAGCATGCGCTGGCCTTTATCGAGAGCGCACCCACGATCGGTAAGATCCGCTCTCAAAAGGACGAGCCTTTGCGACAAAAAACAATGCCACCTATCGTCGCGCGGGTTTTGACCGCGCGGCAACATGACCTAAGCGCCATCGATACGCAGGCCGCTATCTCGGGCGCCGTGGGTTGCCGAGCTCGCAGTGCGCTACCAACTGCCGGCGGTGTCTTTCGTTCGCGATTTCGCAGATCAGGGCGGCCTGCTGAGCTATGGGTCCGACGAGGCCGATGCGTACCGGAAGGCCGCAACCTACGTCGATGAGATCCTGAAAGGTGCCAAGGCCGCCAACCTGTCCGTGCAGCAGCCGACGAAGTTCCAGCTCGCAATCAATGTGAGGACAGCGAAGGCGCTCGGCCTATGTGCCGCAATCGGAGCTCGCCCGCGCCGACGAGGTGATTGAATGAAGCACTTCACGATAAGTCGTGTGGCCAAGAGTGGGCCGAGAGTAAGTCCCGTTCTCATTGAGATCACCTGGATCGTTCTCGGCTGCTAATCTGTTCCCATAGGGCTGGTGGGCACTGTCCGTATTTAGCCCCTAGTGTCCTAAATTCATGATATTGTCTTAATGCGCCGTCTGTCCGGGAGGACACAATGGGATGGTTTGACCGGCTGTTTGGAAGGACCCCGGGGCCCACTAGCCAACTTTTTGCTAGATTTAGACGGAAATCACGGGCACCGACTGATCCTGATCTTCTGAAAATTGCAAAAGACCGAAAAGGGCATGTCTCACGGAAAGCTGTGAGAGATGAATATAATCGGCTGGTTTTGGAGAAGTACGCGCACGATAAGGCGTGATCTCTAATCTCACCTAGTGGTGCCACTGTTTGGCACCTTTTTGTGTGCCCGCCTCAGTGGGCGGCCTCTTTCTAATGTCGCTTGTAGGACCTTCGGCGAAGTCCAGCTTGGCTGCGAGGTGGCTGATCGGGGTTCGACCCACGGCGGACGTAGGCAGTTTCCTCCTACGGGCTCAGGATTCGAAGTTGTTCTAGCCGACATCATGTAATGCCTTTTTGGATCAGGCGTCAGAAAGGTGAGGGATAAGATGCGCATGCTCGCTGCTATCTTACTGTTGCCCATTGCCGCGCTCGCCGTTCAACCGGCACGAAGCGAAGGTCCGCCCGCGTGGGCCTATCCGGTCAATCCGCCCGACTTCAAACCGGTGCCCGACGACGGCAAGCCACGATCGGTACCGGACAGCCGCGCGTCCTATACGGTTCCGCAAACCCGAGATCTATTTCTGGCGCCGGTCTGGCATCCCGAAGACCACGCTGCGCTTCCCGATATCGTTGCGCACGGTAGGAAGCCCGACGTGTTCGCTTGCGGTTTTTGTCATAGGGCGAATGGTCAAGGTGGTCCGGAAAATGCTGACCTCGCCGGACTGCCAGCTACCTACATCGTTCAACAGCTGGCGGACTACAAAAGCGGAATGAGAACAACGGCGGTGCAAAATCGCGTTCCGCAAACGCTGATGATCTCGCTCGCGAAAAGCGCAACTGATTCCGAAATCGCGTCAGCGGCGGCGTATTTTTCCTCACTAAGCCCGCGCGACCGCATCCGCGTCGTGGAAACGGATGTCGTGCCGAAGACTTTCGTCGCCGGATGGTTCCTCGCCGATCTTGGTAATGGTGAGAAGGAGCCGATCGGAAGCCGTATTATCGAGGTGCCCGAAGATCTCGCGCAGTTCGAGAATCGTGATGGCCGCGCTAGGTTCATTGCCTATGTACCGCCCGGCGCGGTTAAAAAAGGAGAAGCGCTGGTCGCGAGCGGCGGCGGCAAGACGGTGTCGTGCGGCGTTTGCCATGGGCCAGCGCTGCACGGGCTCGGCCCGATCCCGCCCCTGGCGGGCCGTTCGCCGAGTTATGTCACCCGTCAGCTGTACGAGTTTCAGCACGGACAGCGGACCGGAGCATGGAGCCCATTGATGTCCAATGTCGTCACTAACTTGACCGAGGATGATCTGATTTCGATCAGCGCCTATCTGGCGTCGCTAAAACCCTAGCGCGGCCTAGCAATCAAAAGTCGCTCAGTATCGTCGGCGAAGTATCCGCCGTGTCGCGGGCATCCAATCCCGCAACGTCATGAAACAGCTGCGATGTCGCATGTTGGCCCTTTTCGGGCACGGCGCGATGACAATTCAACCTAAAGCCGCGCTTTAGGGCCTGATGGGATCAGATCGGGCTTGATCGTCCGGTACTTGCTACGATGATGCCATTATGCCCCTGATTTGCCCGACGTGTCAAATGGTTTCGTAAAATACGAAAAATCGCGCCGGGTCATCGGCTACTTTGCATGGGGTTGTTTTCGACAATTTAGTTCCCGCTGCGGGGAAAGGGAGAACGCCTAGGATTTCGCCTCCGCGGCCGGCTGCGTTACCGGAGCTTTCTTCTTCGATGCACGCCAGTTCTCAAAACGCTGCACCACCACGAAGAAGGCCGGCACGAACAGCACCGCGAGGCAGGTCGAGGCGAGCATGCCCGAGAACACGGTGATGCCGATCGACTTGCGGGCGCTGGCGCCGGCGCCGGTTGCGAGCACCAGCGGCACGACGCCGAGGATGAAGGCGAACGACGTCATCAGGATCGGCCGGAAGCGGGCGCGTGCCGCTTCGATCGCGGACTCCAGCAGCGGCTTGCCGTCGCGGACGTGCAACTCGAGGCCGACCTCGACGATCAGGATGGCGTTCTTGGCCGACAGCGCGATCAGGAGGATCAGGCCGATCTGGCAATAGAGGTTGTTGTCGATCTTGAGGCCGTTGAGCACCAGCATCGGCCCGATCAGCGACAGCGGCACCGCGAGGATCACCGAGATCGGCGCGTACCAGCTCTCATACTGGCCGCAGAGCACGAGATAGACCAGCAGCATGGCGAGGCCGAACACCCAGTAGATCTGGTTCGAGACCGCCTTCTCCTGATAGGACATCGCGGTCCATTCGAAGCCGGTGCCGGGCGGCAGCGTCTTGTCTGCGATCTCCTCCATCAATTGCAGGGATTCGCCGGAGGAGTAGCCCTGCGCGGGCAGGCCGACGATGGTCGAGGAGGGATAGAGATTGTAGAGGCTGATCAGCGACGGCCCCGTGGCCGGCGTGATCGTGGCGACGGTGCCGATCGGGATCATGTCGCCGTTCGAGTTGCGCACCTGCATGTTGGCAATGTCGCGCTCAGTGACGCGGAACGCCGGGTCGGCCTGCGTATAGACCTGGAATACACGGCCGAACTTGTTGAACTGGTTGACGTAGGACGAGCCGAGATAGGTCGACAGCGCCGAAAACACCTGGTCCGTCGTCACGTGCAGGGTCTGGGTCTTGATGCGGTCGATCTCGACGTTGAATTGCGGCACCGACGAGCGGAACGACGAGGAGACACGCTGCAGCGCGCTCTGGCTCTGGGCGTTAGAGACCATCGCGCTGGTGATCGCCTGGAGTTTTGCAAAGTCGCTGTTACCGTCGCGCAGCTCGATCTGCATCGAGAAGCCGGCCGCGTTGCCGATGCCCTGGATCGGCGGCGGCGGCAGCACCAGCGTGCGCGCCTCCATGATGGTCGCGACCCTGTCGTTCAGGCCATACACCAGCGAGCGCAGATCCTCGCCTTTGCCGCGCGCGTCCCAGTCCTTCAGGATGATGTAGGCGACGCCGGCATTTGCAAGGCTCGCGCTGTTGTCGAGCGCCGAGATGCCGGCGATGGTGATGACCTGCTGGACGCCCGGCGTGTCCTTGATGAGCTCGCTGGCCTTGTCGAGCACACTCTGGGTTCGCTCGAGCGAGGCGCCGTCGGGCAGTTGCACGGCGGCGATCAGATAGCCCTGGTCCTCGATCGGCAGGAAACCGGTCGGCACCCGTGACAGGCCGTAGCCGCCGATCACGATGAGGACCAATGCAATCGCGACCGAGACCGTGGCGTTCCTCACGAGGGTTCCGATCAGCCGGGTATAGCCGCGTTCGACGCGGTTATAGACGGCGTTGAAGCCGCGATAGAAGAAGTTGCGCTGCTCCTGCGGCACCGTCGGCCGCAGCCAGAGCGCGCACTGTGTCGGCTTCAGCGTCGCCGCGTTGATGGCGCTGAGCAGCGCAGTCGCGGCAATCACCAGCGCGAATTGCGAATAGATGCGGCCGGTGAGGCCTGCGAGGAACGACGCCGGCAGGAACACCGAGATCAGCACGAGAGTAATGCCGACGATCGGCGCGAACAGCTGGTCCATCGCCCGGATCGCGGCGTCGTGGCTGTTCATTCCCTGCTCGATATTGTGGGCGGCGCCTTCGACCACAACGATCGCGTCGTCGACCACGATGCCGATCGCGAGCACGATCGCAAACAGCGTCGACATGTTGATGGTGAAGCCGAGCGCGGCCATCGCGGCGAAGGCACCGATGATGGTCACCGGCACGGTCGTCGCCGGCACCAGCATCGCGCGCCAATCCTGCAGGAACACCAGGATCACGACCAGCACCAAGAGGCCGGCCTCGATCAATGTCATGTAGACCTCGTGCACGGAGGCCTGCACGAATTTGGTGGTGTCGAACGGCGTGTCGTATTTGATGCCTTCCGGGAATCGCTTGGCGAGCTCCGCCATCTTCCTTTCGACGGCCTGCTCGACCTGCAGCGCGTTGGCGCCGGGCGACTGGAATACGCCGATGCCGGTGGCGGGCTGCTTGTTGAGCGAGAAGATCTGGCTGTAGGTCTGCGCACCCAGCTCCACCCAGCCGACGTCGCGCACGCGCGTGACGTCGCCGCTGGTGCCGGTCTTGACGATGATGTTCTCGAACTGGGTGGGGTCGTCGAGCCGTCCGTTGACGTTGAGGGTGTACTGGAACGCCTGACCCTGCGGCGTCGGCGGCGCGCCGACCTGGCCGGCCGACACCTGCTGGCTCTGCTGCTGGATCGCGTTGATGACATCCTGCGGCACCAGATCGCGGGCCAGCAGCTTGTTGGGATCGAGCCAGACCCGCATCGAATACTGGCCGGCGCCGAACACCGTGACGTTGCCGACGCCGGGCAGGCGCGAGAGCTCGTCGCGGATGTTGATGGTGGCGTAGTTGCTCAAAAAAAGGCTGTCGAACCTGGAGTCCGGCGAGGTCAGCGTCACGAACAGGAGGATCGAGGTCGACCGCTTCTGCACGGTGACGCCCTGGTTCTGCACGGCCTGCGGCAATTGCGACAGAGCACTGGAGACGCGGTTCTGCACCAGCACCTGCGCGAAGTTGAGGTCGGTGCCGATCTTGAAGGTCACGGTCAGCGTGTAGGTGCCGTCGGAGCCGCTGTAGGACTGCATGTAGAGCATGTCCTCGACGCCGTTGACCTGTTGCTCGATCGGCAGCGCCACGGTGTCGATCACCGTCTTGGCGCTGGCGCCGGGATAGCGCGTGGTGACCTGCACCGTGGGAGGCACCACGTCGGGATATTGCGCGATCGCCAGATTGAACAGCGCGACGCCGCCGATCAGGATCATCAGGAGCGCGATGACGTTCGAGAGGACCGGCCGCTCGATGAAGAATTTTGAGATCATGGCCGGCAGCTCCTACTTGGCAGACGCCTGTGGCTGCTCGATCTTCGTCACTTGCGGGTCGATCTTCTGGCCCGGAATCACCCGCAGGAGTCCGGCGATCACCACGCGGTCGTCCGGCTTCAGGCCGCTTTCGATCACGCGCAGGCCGTTGTCCACCTGGCCGATCTGCACCTTGCGCTGCTCGACCGTGTTCTCGTTGTTGACCACCAGGAGATAGCGGCCACTCTGGTCGCTGCCGAGCGCGGTGTCGGGGACGAGCAGGGCATTCTTGTCCTGGTCGAACGGCACCCTGACTCGAACGAAGTAGCCGGGCAGCAGCACCCGTTTGTCATTGGGAATGATGCCACGCACCGCGAGCGTGCCCGTCGACGAATTGAGGGTTGGCGAGACATAGTCGAGTCGGCCCTCATGGGGATAACCCGTCTCGGTCTGCAGGCCGACCTCGACCGGCAATTGCTTGAGGTCGGCGACGGTCAGCCCGCGGCGGGCCGCTTCGGCGCGGATGCGCAGGACATCCTGCTCGTTGACCGTGAAGTTCACCCAGATCGGGTCCAGCGCGACGATGGTCGCGAGCTGGGTCGGGGAGGAGACGCCGACGAGCTCGCCGATCGAGACCAGGTGCGCACTGACGATGCCGTCGAACGGTGCGCTGACCTTGGTGTAGCCGTAATTGACCTCGGCGAGCCTCGTATTGACCTGGGCCTGCTGGAGACCGGCCTGCGCGTTGTCACGGGTGGATGTCGAAGTGTCGAGAATCGATTGCGAGACTGCCTGGCGCTGCACGAGCTCGGTCTGCCGCTTGAAATCGGCTTCGGCCTGCTTGAGCGTGGCCTGCGCCCCGACCTCGGCGGCCTGCGCCTGCTCGACCTTCAGCTTGTAGGTTTCCGGCTCGATCGTGAAGAGCTGGGTGCCCTGTTTCACGAAGCTGCCGTCCTGGTAGTCGATCGTCTGCAAGAAGCCCTGCACGCGTGCGACGAGGTCGACGCTCTTGATCGGCGCAGTGTTGCCGGTGGCCTCGACATAGCGCGTCACCGCGCGCTGCACCGGCACTGCCACGTCCACCTTGGGCGGCGGCGGCGGCGCGTAGACGTTCTTCTGCTCGCAGCCCCCAAGCGCGACGACGGCCGTCATCGCAGCGAGGAGTCGCCCGATCTGTCCTGACCGTTGATCGTGCCGTGCCGGACAAGCGAGATTCGCGCGCGTCATTGCGGTGGTCCCCGTCTGTTGTATGCCTGCGGCAGGTCGCCTCGCAATTTGATAGCAACAAACGGGGAGCCGTGGAACACCATAGCCATGGCGGCGTGATGGTCTTGCACTGCGAAGAGCGGCGCGGCATGTGACAGTTTTGTCCGTGATTCTGACAAATCCACTTTTCACGGGTCGTATGATCGACCACAATTTAGGGATCGCGAATGATGGACGAGTGGACGGGGAGACTGATGCCATGCCGATCACGATCTGGCCGGCCTGCGCTGGCCTCGCGCTCGCCGCGATGATGGCGATGCCGGCGATGGCTGAGGATCTCAGGGCTGAAATTGCGCCGACCGGCAAATTGCGCGTCGCCATCGCGATCAGCCCGGCCGGCGGCGCGTTCTGGTCGACCAGGACCGAAGCAGGCTTCGCCGGCGTGCCCGTCGACCTCGGCAAGGCGATGGCGGCCGCGCTCGGCGTATCGGTCGAATATGTGGTGCACAACAATTCCGGGCAGATCACCGACACGGCCGCGAAGGGGACCTGGGACGTCACGTTCCTGCCAAAGGATCCCGAGCGCGAGACCAGGATGGCGTTCGGCCCGATCTACGAGGTCGCGGATGCGACCTATATCGTCAAGGCAGGATCGGGCGTGACCAGTTTTGCGACGCTCGACCAGCCCGGCATCAAAGTCGCCGCCGTCAACGCCACGACCACGATGCGCGGCGCGCTCGCGCATCTGAAGAATGCGAAGGTGACGGGCTATCAGACGTATGACGAGATCTTCGAGCTCCTGAAGAACGGCGACATCGACGCCTTCGCGCTATCGCGCGACCAGCTCAACAAGATGGCGCAAAAGATTCCCGGCACGCGCGTGCTGGACGAGACCTTCAAGAAGACGGTCACGGCGGTCGCCGTGCCGCTCGGTCACACCCAGGCGCTGGCATTCGTCACCAGGTTCATGACCGATGCGCTCGCCAATGGCACCTTGCGCAAGGCCTATGACGCCAGCGGCCTCAAGGATGCGCCGATCCGGACGGAGTAGGACGTCCTTTCGTCGAAACGAGCGCGCCCAGATCTCGGCCAAACACGCCGCCCCAAAAAAGACTCAGCCTCGCGAGGCCACAGCGTCCACCACAACGAGGATTTCGGGATGAACGGCGCGGTCGCGATCGCGAAGGCCGCGCCGCCGGCCGACATCGCGATACCTAGCAGCACATGCTTGTTGTAGGGCCGAAGCTGCAGCAGCACGAGCACCATCAGGAGGAACACGCCGCTTGCCGCGCCGCGAAGCCCGAGATCAAGCGCCGTGAACCCCATCGTCGTCACAATTCAGATTACCCCGCTCGGCTCGCAATCTCGCATCCACCGTGCGCCGGGACAATCCAAAATTGCAGGCGGCGGCAGGGCTTTGCCGGCCGCCAAGTAAGCCCTGCATCTTAGCCTACAGTGCGCGTCTTGAACTCTCCGGCGCCAGCAGGACGCCGATGAAGGCGCAGACCGCGATCGCTTCGAAATAGAGGATGACGGGGGTGAAGCTGCCGCTAGATCCCATCAGCGCCGTGCCGACCAGCGGCGCAATGCCGCCGCCGAGGATGATGCCGAGCTGCTTGCCGAGCGAGGAGCCGCTGACGCGGACCTCGGTCGGAAACAGCTCGGCGGTGAAGGCAGCTTCAGGCGCGAACATCAGCGCGTGGATGATGCCGATGGAGACGACGAGGCCCATGATGAGCAGCGTCGGATCCTTGGTCGCGACCAGCTGGAAGTAGATCGGGTACCACGCTGCGGCGAGCAGGATGCCAAGCGCCATGAACGGGCGCCGGCCGAACCGATCCGAAAAGCTGGCGATCAGCGGCACCATGCACATCTCCAGCACGTTGGCGACCATGGTGCCGAAGGTGACGTTGGACTGTGCCATGCCGAGCGTCTTCACGGCATAGCCGAGCACGAACACCGTGCTCATGTACTGGAACGTGCTGTGCACCATGTTGGCGAGGCAGCCGAACAGCACCGATTTTTTCCACGACCGCAGCACGTCGAGCAGCGGCGTCTTCGGCCGCGCGGCCGACGCCTCGACCGACTTGAATAACGTGGACTCGTCGACCTGGAGGCGGATGTAAGTGCCGAGCACCACCAGCACGAGGCTCAGCACGAAGGGCACGCGCCAGACCCATTGCGCAAAGTCCTGCGGGGTCGAGGCGAAGCCGAGCAGCGCGATGAAGCCGGACGCCAGGATCACGCCGATCGGACCCGAAGCATTGACAAAGGAGGCGAAGAAGCCGCGTCTTGCCGAGGGCGCATTCTCCAGCGTCAGCGACACCGCATTCATGTACTCACCGCCGAAGGCAAAGCCCTGGACGAAGCGCAGGGCGACGAGCGCGATCGGCGCCAGCAGCCCGATCGCGTCATAGCTCGGCAGGCAGCCGATCAGAAAGCTCGCAACCCCCATCAGCACGAAGGTGATCGTCAGCATCGCCTTGCGGCCGAGCCGGTCGCCGTAATGGCCGAACACCATGCCGCCGAGCGGGCGTGCGACGAAGCCGACCGCGAATGTCGCGTAGACCGCCAGCATGCTCGCGGTGGAATCCATCTTGGGGAAGAAGAAGCGGTCGAACACCACTGGCGCGGTGAAGGCGTAGATGAAGAAGTCGTAGTGCTCGATCACCGATCCGAGCGAGGATGCGACGACAAGCTTGCGGTACGCGGACGTGATCGGCGCCGAGTCAGCCCGGCCGGTCGCCCCAGAAATGACCTCTGCAGTGTTGCTCATGTGTCTCCCCCTCTCTTGCTTTGTATTGTCGTGATTCAGAACGCTGCCGGCCTGACGGCGAAGCAATATTGGCTTCGCCGCGGCCGTTGCAGGAAGCTCTTGTCGGACGGATCGCTCACCGCGCCTCGTCGATGATCGGATTGCGCAGGATCGCAAGCTTCTCGACCTCGACTTCGACGATGTCGCCGGGCTTCATCCAGAGCGGCGGGGTGCGTTTGGCGCCGACGCCGCCGGGTGTGCCGCTGACGATGACGTCGCCGGGCTCGAGCCGCGTGAAGGTCGAGCAATATTCGATCTGGCGCGGGATATCGAAGATCATGTGCTTGATCTGCGCTTCCTGCACCACCTGCCCGTTGAGGCGTGTGGTGAGCTTCAGCTCGGCGAGCTCGCCGAGTTCGTCCGGCGTCATCATCCACGGGCCGAACGCACCGGTGTCCGGAAAATTCTTGCCCGGCGTGAACTGGTGGGTGTGGCGCTGGAAGTCGCGGACGCTGCCGTCGTTGTAGCAGGCATAGCCGGCGACATGGCCCATCGCCTCGCTGCGGGAGATGTAGCGTCCGGCCTTGCCGATGATGACCGCAAGCTCGCCTTCGAAGTCGAGGTCGGTCGAGACGCGGGGCCGGATGATCGGCTTGAGGTGCCCGGTCTGGCTGTTGGCGTAGCGCGAGAAGATCGTTGGGTTCTCGACCTCGGCGCGGCCGGTTTCCTTCCGATGCGTCTCGTAGTTCAGGCCGACACAGAGGATCTTGTCCGGGTTGGGAATAACGGGCAGCCAGGTGAGCTTCGCAAGCGGCGTGGCGGCCGCCTTGGACTTGGCTTCGGCTACGCCGGCGAGGGTGGCGGCGAGCGCTGCCTTCAGATCGGCATAGCGTGACGCGAGTGCGGTCCCGACATCGAAAAAGTTGTCGCCCTCAACGACTCCCCAGGTCGTGCGTCCGTCGATCGCAACGGTTGCGAGTTTCATGCTGTCTTCTCCATTCTCAAATCCGGATTGTGATTGCCGTGCAGGCGTGAGCTGATGTCGCGCAGGAGGTGGTCGAGCTCGGACGCGTTGCGCGCGGTGCCGAACACGTAGTGGTCGGGCCGCACAATCGCAGCGACGATGCCGTGACGGTCGAACCAGCCGGCGAGCACGCCGTCGATCTCTTCGAGCGTGTCCGGTTTGCCGATGCCGGCCGGCGTGATGGCCGTTGCCGGCAGATCGGGATATGCGGCGCAGAGTGCGGCGAGCGAGGACGCATCGCCGCGGCGGCCATCGATGAACACGCGCAAGCCAGGACCGGTGACCTTATCGAGCAGGCGGGAAGCGCCCTCGCTCATGATGCGCGGCTGCGGAAACAGGCTGCCGCGCGCGGCGCCGTCCTGCTCCGACAGAAAGCCCGCGCGCAACGGCGGGATGATCTCCTGTCGCGTCAGCGCGAGCGGCTTGCCGCCGCCATCGGCCAAAATTTGCGCGTCGCGACGGCGCGCGGCGGCTGGATCGCGCTCGCAGATCGATTGGCCGATCGCCTTGATCTTGCCGGTCAGCTCGATGACGTGCTGCTTGCGCTCTGCAGAGTAGCTGTCGAGCATTGCGTCGGGCGAAATGCCTTTGAGCACGCGATCGAGCTTCCAGACGACGTTGGTCGCATCGCGCAGGCCCTGGCACATGCCCTGACCGATGAAAGGCGGCTGCTGATGCGCGGCGTCGCCCGCGATGATGATACGCCCGTTGCGCCAGTTGGCGGCAACCAGCGCGTGGAAGCGGTAGGACGCCGCGCGCCACAGCTCGCCATCTCCAGGCGTGAGCCAGGGCGACAGCAGTGACCAGACGTTCTCCGGCCGCTCCATCTGCCCCGGATCCTCGCCCGGCAGCAGCATGATCTCCCAGCGGCGATGGTTTTTTGGGCCGATCAAAAAGCTCACGGGCCGCGCCGGATTGCAGAACTGCGCGGAGTTTTGCGGCAGCTTTGCGAGAGGGTCTTGATTGACGCGCACGTCGACCACGAGCCAAGGCTCGTCGAAGATCAGGTCTTCGAGCGCAAGCCCTGCGATTTGCCGTACCGTGCTGGAGGCGCCATCGCAGCCCAGCACATAGCGTGCAGTCACCGTTCGCAGCTGTCCGTCGGCGTCTTTCAGCTTGGCCTCGACGCGGTCGCGCTGCACGAGATCAACCAGCTCGACGCCGAGTTCGGCGCGGACGCAAGCAAAGCTCAAAGCGTGACGGCGCAGCTCCGCCTCGACCGGCGGCTGGCTGAACACCATGCTCGGCGTATAGCCGAGCGGGTAGGGCTTTGCGACCATGTCGATCCGGCGGATCAACTGGCCGTCGGCGCCAAAATGCTCGGACGCGGTGAAGGGCTCGACGTAAGGCGCGATGGCGTCCGCAACGCCCATATTGTCGAAGTGACGAAAAATCTCGTGATCGAGCGCGATCGCGCGCGGCTTGTCGTAGATATCGGTGAGCCGGTCGATGACGAGCGTGCGGTGGCCGAGCCGGCCGAGCAGGCCGGCCGCAACCGCGCCGGTGGGTCCGAAGCCGACGACGAGCACGTCATAGTCGGGGGTGGTCGAAGCTGTCGTCATGCGCGCCGGCCCGCGTCGAAGAGCACGGAGAGCTGCGCCGTCTTGCAGGCCTCGCTCTTGGGCGGCGCGATGCCCCATTGGTCCGTGCGCCCCGGCGGCCAGACCCATTCGGCGGGTCCCTTGGCACGGTAGCTGTCGTCGACCTGCAAAACTTCGGAGGTGTACTCGATGACGACGCCCGTCGGATCGACGAAATAGGCGAACACGTTGTCGCCGGGGCCGTGCCGGCCGACGCCCCAGCCGATCGGAAAGCCGTGATCGACCATTCGGCCGGAGCCGCGCATCACCGACTCCAGGTCCGGCATGAGGAAGGCGACGTGGTTGAGACCGTTGACCTTTGCTTCTGCAAGGACGACGGCGTGGTGATCGCTGTTGCAGCACAGGAACGCCATCAGCCTCGAGCGGTCCGTCAGGCGAAAGCAGAGAACTTGCTGATAGAAGCTCGAGAGCCCTTCAATATCGGCGCTGTTGATGTTGACATGCGCGAGGCGCTCGGGCCGGTCCGCGATGACGCGCGCCGTCTTGGTGCGATCGCCATGGATGAACTCCATGCAGCAGCCTTGTCCCTCGCGGATCACGAAATGCTCGCCGCCCGACGGCGCCTGCGATGGGCCTGGCGGAGTGATGATCTCGCATTTTGCCTCGCGCGCGCGGACGAACAGGCGATCGAGATCCTCGCGCGATTGCACGCGAAAGCTGACCTTGCGCAGCGCGGCCTGCTCGCCTTGCGTCAGTTCGAGAACGTGGAAGTCCGCACCGGTAGCGGCGAGATACATCGTGCCGTGAGCTTCCGCGGCGAAATCGAGCCCCCACACCTTTGTGTAGAAATCGGCCGAGGCGCTTAAGCGCGGCGTCGTAATCTCGACGCTGCGCAAGGCGACAACCGGAAAATCGGACATCGGGCTTCCTCGTCAAGAGGCTCGGGCAATCCGGGATCGCGGATCGCCCACCGAACCTGTTGTTCTTGACGAACTGGTAATCTATATAAAATAGACCGTAAAGCACAAATTTATAAATTATCGCCTTTGTGCGTGCTGATGTACAAAAAACGCCGATGAATCAGTGGGACGCTCATGAGCTCTGACCTGTCGAGCCAGAAGATGGAGCAGCCGGCGACGCTGGCGACGAGCATCTATGCTCGCCTCAAGGCCGACATCCTGACCACCCGCCTCGCGCCGGGACGCAAGCTCCAGTCGCGCTTCCTGATGGAGCACTACAATGTCGGGCAGACTCCGCTCCGCGAGGCGCTCAACCGCCTGACCTCGGAGGAATTCGTCGTCGGCATGGAGCAGCGCGGCTTCTACGTGAAGCCGGTCAGCAAGGACGAGCTCCAGGAGCTGACCAAGACGCGGTGCTGGGTCGAGGGCCTGGCGTTGCGCGAGTCCATGCAGAACGCGACCCAGGCCTGGGAGGAGTCCCTCCTTGTCACGCATCACCGGCTCGACCGCACGCCGCGCTCGCTCGATCCGGAAAAATTCGAGGACAATCCGGACTGGGAGAAGGCGCACCGCGCCTTCCACGCGACGTTGATCGGGCTCTGCGGCTCGCGCCCGCTGCTCGGCTTCTGCGAGCAGCTCGCCGACCGGCTCTATCGCTACCGCATGATGTCGATCGCAAAGGCCTATCCGGTCCGCAAAGTCGGCGCCGAGCACGCGCAGATCCTTCAGGCGGTGCTCGACCGGAAGACGGAGGAGGCCGTCAAGCTGCTCCAGCGGCACTATCAGCGCACGGCCGATGTCATCTATTCGGATCTGGAGACCGTGCTGAAGTGATCTCTGGACGAGGGGATCGGATGGACATTCGCGAATTCCTGGCTGGCGATGCGGTCGCTGTGCGAGAGTTGTTCGTTCGGGTGAATCGGCTGTTGGCGCCCGCTGAGATGAAGGAGGCGTTCGAAGCCTACATCGCCCGTTCGCTGGCCGAGGAGGTTGATCGCATCGCCGACTATTACTCAGAGCGGAATGGCGGCTTCTGGGTCGCAGTCGAGGACCGGACAATTGTCGGCATGTTCGGCCTTGAGCCCGCGGGTGATGGCGCAATGGAGTTGCGCCGCATGTATGTCGACCCTGCCGTCCGACGCCGCGGGATCGCACGACGAATGCTCGACTTCGCCGAGCTGGAATGCCGGAGGCGCAAGCGGTCGAGACTGGATTTGAGCACGTCAGCGCTTCAGCGCGAAGCTCTGGCGCTCTACGAAAACGCCGGATACACGCGCGTGCGCGAAGAGATTGCCGAGGCCACAAGCAACAGGACGCTTGGCGGCGGCATTCGGCGCTATCACTTCACCAAGGCTCTCTGATCGGCCGGGCGGGAGGAGGCGGCGGTTAAGCCGCCGCTGCTCGATAATCCGGCGCCGACGCGAGATACCGCGCATAGGCGTCCGCGTCCGGTGGCAGGAAGCGCTCGGCGAGGCCACCTCGCTTCTGCTCCTTTGCGCCGATATCGGCTATCAGCTCGTCGAAATGCCGATAGTGGTAGGGCGCCACGCACAGGCCGCCATAGACGCCGGCTGCCGGGCGCTCGGCGCGCTTGAAGTGCAGCATCATCTCGATGTTGTCGCGCATCGCTTGCGCGGTCGGCTGGTTCGCGAGCTGGCCGTCGGCGTAGCGCACCAGCCAGTTGGCGGCGAGGTCGGCGCAGAGCACGGTGCAGAACGACGAGTTGAAGCCGACAAAACCCATGTCGGGCAGATCAGGGTTGGCGATCAGGCGATAGAGCCGGTACTGGCCGTCGGCGTCGACCAGTTTTGACTGATAGGCCGCAGGCAGGAACGGCACGCCGAGCTTGTAGCCGATCGCGAGCACGGCGACGTCGGCCTGGACGCGCTCGCCGCCGCTCATCACGATGGTGTTGCCCTCGTAGTGATCGAAGGTGCCGAACACGGCCTTGATGCGGCCGTCGGCGACCATCGGGTAAAAGCCCGGCGTTGCGATCGGCACCGAGCAGTTGACTCCGTCCTCGATCCGCTCCTTCGGCACCATCCTGCATTGCTTCAGCTTGAGCTGCGCCTTGAGCAGGCTCTCCAGCCCACGCCAGTTCGCCCACACCAAGGGCGCCGTGACGCGATGCGCGAGGCGCGCCAGCGCGCTCGCGTCCCAGCCTTGAAACATCTGTTCCTGGGCGCGGATGTAGAGGATGCGCTTGAAGTTGACGAGCCCGCCGATGAAGTAGGGGATGCGCCATACCGGCTCGCGGAACACGATCGTGACCTCGCGCGCGCCGGCTTTCACCGCGTTCACCGCGATGTCGGTCGCCGATTTCGAGCCGCCGAGCACGACGACGCGGCGGCCATTGGCGATCGAGGGATCATTGTATTTTGAGGAATGCAGGATCTGCCCGCCTTTCGCCTTGAAGCCATCTTCACCGGGACAGCTCAGCTCGCGCGGCTCGTTGAACTGACCGGTGCAGATCGCAACGAAATCGAAATCCTCCTTCGTCGTCGCGCCGGCCTTGTCCGACAGCGCCAGCGTCCAGCCGGGCTTGCCGTCGGCGCGCCGCTCCATGCCGGCGACCTTGGTGTTGAGGCGCAGCATGCGCTCAAGGCCGAAGCTCTTGGCGTAGTCGTTGAGATAGGCGTGCACCTGCGGTCCCGTCGGCCATTCCGGATAGGCCTCCGGCATGGCGCGGTCCGTGTAGCGATAGAGATCCTTCGGGCTCTGCGTCTGCACCTCCGGATAGGAGCGCGCCGGCTCCCAGACGCCGCCGAGATCGGCGCTGCGCTCGACGATGGTGACCTTGTGGCCGCGGGTGGAGAACGCTTTTGCGGCGGCGAGGCCGGAGACGCCGGCGCCGATCACGCAGACATGCTTGGGGCTGACCATGGGTTTGCTCGCATTTGGTGATGTTTTGGGCGCAGCAGGTCCCGTTCGGCCGCGAAGCGCGGCCGCTGGACTTGCGACGGGCGTGAATTGGACGAGGAGGCGTGCCGCCTAGTCGTTGGCCTCGGGCGGCAGAAAGTCCACCTCGTGCTGCGCCGAGATGCGCACGACCTCCGCGGGGTCGGTGAGGTTGTGTAGCATGTTGAACAGCGCTTCCAGCTTCTGCATCGGCGAGACCCAGAACATCGCGCGCGCCGGCTTGTCGGACTTGTTGAAATAACCGTGCGGGATGCCGCGCGGCATGCGCACGAGGTCGCCGGCCTTTGCCTTCGTCCACACCCCGTCAAGCTTGAGGTCGAGTACGCCTTCCTGCACCAGGATGAACTCGTCCTGGGTGGGGTGGATGTGGACCGGCACGAACTGGCCGGGCTCGCTGTTGGTCTCGAACGCGAACGTGGAGTCGCAGATGGCCTTGGGGAAATAGAGCTGCCCCAGGATGTTCCAGCTTTTGCCGCCAAAACCCGTGCCGCTTGCAGTAATGCCTTTTTCGAGTGCAGTCATGGCTCCCTCCATCAAGAGACCGGCGGGAGGGAGCATCCGCCCGGGGGATAAGGCTGTCTATCCGCTAAACGAATCTGCTGCTGTGCAGCACGACGTTTTTGCGACGCGGCTCTTTTCGGGGTCGTGGAACTATTATAGGCTTAAAACAATTTGCAACGCCAAGCGTGGTCGACGATGTCCGCAGCCGAGCTGGAAATGGGCGCGTCCGGGTCCCGGGCCGAAAGGCTCGCGGCCTTCGCCCGCGTCGCGACCACCGAGGTCGACGAAGCGGCCGACCAGATCGGACGCATCTTCTGCCCGCATCAGCTGCAACCGCTTCAGGCAAGGGCGCCCGGCTTCTACGCCCGGCACAATTGCGCGGCCTTTGACGGCTTTTCCATCAACTATGTCGCCTATGGCGGCTCGGTCACGATCGATCCCGGCTGCCTCGAGCGCTTCTTCCTGGTGCAGATTCCGCTTCACGGATCGTCGCGGATCCGCGCCGGCGCGCGCGATCTGGACACCGCACCCGCATCGACCGCCTCGCTCTTGTCGCCGACGGTGCCGACCCGCATGGTTTGGGACAACTGCGCGCAACTCATCCTGTTGCTCGACCGCCGCCTGGTTGAGCAGCGTGCCGCCGCGTTGTCGGGGCGTGCTGCCGGCACGGTGGAGTTCGATCCGGCGATCGATCTCAATGCCGAGGCAGCGCGTAGCCTCTGGTCCAGGCTCGACGAGTTGATGACGCTCGCCGAGCGCTTGGGGCCGGCCGGCCGGCTGTCCGCGATCGCCATCGCCGACTGGCGCGAGACGCTGCTCGATTGTCTCCTCAATGGCCAGCAACACGGCCTGTCCGACGCCATCCGCACCTTCTCAGGGCAGGCCGAACGGCTGCCGCGCGCGCTTCGCGCAGCACGCGACTGCCTCGCGGCGAGGGCGACCGAGCCGCTCGACCTTTCGGAGCTCGCTTGTGCCTCCGGCATCGGCATCCGCGCGCTTCAGCTTGGCTTCCGCCGGCATTTCGGCCTGTCGATTTCCGAGATGCTGCTCGACATGCGCCTTGCCGCGCTCCACGCGCGTCTGTCGCAGGGCGCGCTGGACTGCTCGATCACCGATATCGCCTTCGATCTCGGCTTCACGCATTTGAGCCGCATGGCTGGCGCGTATCGAGAAAAATTCGGCGAGACGCCCTCGGCGACGCTCAGGCGCCAGCTGAGCTGACGCGGCAGTTCATCACCTCACGCGAATTGCGCGAGACCGTGGCCGACGGACCAATTTTCTTTCGCCGCCTCGAGCACGTTGATGAACACGTTCTCCGCACCGATGCCGGGACTTTCGCCGAGCAGCTCGGCAGTCCGCTTGAACAGCGCCTTCTTCTGCTCCGCCGTGCGCGTATCGAACACGGTCACCTGGATGTAGACGACGTCGTCGCTCCGCGAGATGCCGAAGCAGGACGCGCCGTAGCGGAAATTCGCGGGCTCATGCTCCGTGATGGTCATGAACTGGTCGTCCTCGGGCACGCCGAGCGCTTCGCGCATCGCTCGGTAAAGGCTGCCGAAGATCGCCTGCCGGTAGGCGTCCGGCTTTCCCTTACGCAGCGAGATGTGAACGAGCGGCATGGTGCGATCCTCCTTGACGGAATCGGCGATCGATCCCATTAGGTTTTTGACGTGGTGTCCAAAATTAAGGCCATGTTCTTGACATCGTGTCAAATACTTTCTGCCCAAAGGTAGGGATGAACACATGAGGCCGCGCGAGTTCGACCATGACGAGGTGCTGCGCGTCGCGTTTGAGCAGTTTTGGTGCAAAGGGGTGCGTGGAACGTCGCTCTCGGACATCGCGCGCGAGGCGGGTGTCCAGCGCGGCAGCCTCTACAATGCCTTCGGCAGCAAGGAGGCGCTATTTCTTGCAGCCTATGAGCGCTATGCGGGCGAGTATCTCGGCGCCATTCAAAAGGTGCTCGGCTCGGGCAGCTTGCGAAAGCGCCTCACAGCGTTTTTCGATCTGACGATCAAAAACTTCCGGTCCGGCTCACCGCCCCGGGGATGTCCGACCACGCGTGGACTGATGGAGCTCGGCTCGGCTGAAGGCGAAGGGCTGGACGAGAATGCGCGACAGGCCTTTGCGGATCTGGTGTCCCGCATCACCGATCTCGTTCAGGGCGCCTTGTCGGAGGGCGCTGCGCGAGGCGAGTTCGACGGCGCGCCGGAGATCGCCGCCCTCCACATCGTCACCGTGACGCGTGGACTGGCCGTGCTCGAACGCGCCTTCGACGACGAAGCCCAGCTTCGCAAGATTGCCGCCCACACGATCAATCTCGTGCTCGGAAAGGAGGGCCGGTAAACGAGGCCACGTTTGGACTATCCGGCCTGCATTCCCAATGTTTTGATCTGGCGACCGGCGTCGTCAAAATTTTCATGGGAAAGCCATCGCTGCAACGCCGCTTTACGTTGAGGCCATTCGTCCTTCAGCATCGAGAACCATGCCACGTCACGCTGCCAGCCATCCACAACTGCCGCTCGTCGCCATGTTCCCTCATAGGTAAACCCAAAATTGTTGGCGGCCTTGAAGGACTTTGCGTTCTGTGCCTGACAGCGCCAAACCAAGCGCTCATAACCAAGATCATCCATCGCATGGCACATCAGCAGGAAAACTGCTTCTCGTGCTGCTCGCGTGCCCTGGAGCGGTGGCGCAAACCAAACACTCCCAATCTCGATACCGCCGTCCTCATGGTAAACGTCACACAACGAAAGCCAGCCCTGTGGCTTCTGCCCTTTCGGAATGACAACCCAGAATGGTTGGTCCGGACGGTTGGCGAGATCGGCGAGAATGCGTTGAAGCTCTTCGATATGAGAAAAGGGACCGTAGCGCAGGTAAGTGAAACTCTCCGGCGCGGCGCTAACGAAAGGCCAGAGCTCGGTTGAATGTTCCTCCAGCAATAGTTCCAAATCCACGTAGCGACCGGAACGGGATTGCTTTATCGGCAGGGGCCAGCGGGTCTTATTGATTGGCTTACCCAGGTCTCGTTCAATTGCCATTCAGCGCACCTGTCATAGCTGTCCGCGGATTCCGTTTTGCCGAGCACTGGGATGACGCATCTTCGGGGGGTGAAGCTGCGTGGGGGCGAGCCGATCGCATCTACCACGACATCACAGATGGTGCATCTGCGCTGATTGCGCTCGCAAGGCCATGTGGAATACGGAGTGATCGCCCATGCGCCGCTCGACGTCTCGCCATCAGCTTGATAAGCCCCTCCTCCGCGAAGGAAGGGCTTGAGTCGGGACATGACCGTTGCGATCGAGATGGGGCACACGACGGCTGGCGCCCCGGCGACTCTGGACCTCGAGGAACTGCTGGCGACTCGCCTTCTGGTGCAGGGCAATTCCGGCTCGGGCAAGTCGCATCTCTTGCGCCGGCTCCTGGAGCAGAGCGCGCCCTGGGTGCAGCAGGCGATTCTCGATCCCGAAGGCGACTTCGTCACGCTGGCGGAGCAGTTCGGCCACCTCGTGATCCAGGCGGAGGATCACACCGAGCGGGGCCTCCAGGTCGCCGGCGAGCGGGCGCGCATCCATCGCGTTTCCACCGTGCTCAATCTCGAAGGACTGGATGCCGAGAACCAGATGCGGCGCGCCGCCGCCTTCCTCGGCGGTATGTTCGACGTCGAGCGGGACCACTGGTACCCGATGCTTGTGGTGGTGGATGAGGCGCAGCTGTTCGCGCCGGCGGTTGCTGGCGAAGTGTCGGACGAGGCGCGAAAGCTCTCGCTCGGCGCCATGACCAACCTGATGTGTCGTGGCCGCAAGCGCGGGCTCGCCGGGGTGATCGCAACGCAGCGGCTGGCAAAGCTCGCCAAGAATGTCGCGGCCGAAGCCTCCAATTTCCTCATGGGCCGCACCTTCCTCGACATCGACATGGCGCGCGCCGCCGATCTGTTGGGGATGGAGCGGCGACAGGCCGATGCGTTCCGGGACCTGGAGCGTGGACAGTTCATGGCGCTCGGCCCGGCGCTCTCGCGCCGTCCGCTCGGCCTGCGCATTGGCGCGACCGAGACGAAGCCGCGCAACGCGACCCCGCGGCTCCTGCCGCTGCCGGAAGCGACGCTCGAGGACGCCCGCGCCATCATCCTCGCCGCCCCGCCGCCCGAGGCGAACAGGCCGCAGCGCCGGCCGGCGCCGGACCTGCTCGGCCAGCTCATGGCGGCAAAGTCGGCGGCGCCGGAGATCCGCCCTGAAACGGTGGAGCAGCAGCCGAGCGCCGAGGAGCTGGCGGAACGGCGCGAGCGCCTGGACCGCATCCTGCGCGCCATTCTGGCCGAACCCGATGCCGGCTTCCGCGCCATCGGCGTGCTCTATCAGGAGTTCGTGGTCCGCTGCCGCATCGAAGGCCTCGGTTCGGCCGCGCCTGACTTGAGCGAATTCCGCCGCATGCTGACGCGCGCCCGCGCCGGCCTTGGGACCGATATCGCGGAGGACGACGGCTGGCAGGACGTTACGCTGCGTGCCTCGATCCTGCCGGAGGACATGCAGGGCGTCTTCATGATGATCGCCCGCGCGGCGAAGCAAGGTTGGCCATGCCCGGGCGATGCCGCGATCGCACGCGCCTACGGCTCGCACTCGCTGCGCCGCGCGCAGCGTCTTCTCACCTATATCGAGGAGCAGGGCCTGATCGTCTGCCAGCTCGACGGTGCGGGGCGGAGAATCGTAACGCTGGTCGAGCTCGCCTGGGCGACGGCGCCGGGCGATCCCAATGCCGACGAGTTGCCCGCGGAGCAGGATTGCAGCAGCGCATCGCTGTGATGCGATGATCAGGCCGGCACGTTGCTAGGGCTTGACCGTATCCGACGTCCATTGCGCGTGGCAGATCCGGCCTTCGCAGACGACACGGCAGGCCTCATCCATCGCGCAGCCGACATAGAACCACACGAAATACGACACGATCACGATGAAGGCGACCCACAGCGTGGCCTTGGTCTGTCGATCCATGCTCAGTCCCGTGTTCTGTCATCGGACGCCTGCTTGCGCAGGAAGCGATCGCGCTCCGCCTCGACGGAATAGGGCGTGGGGATAGGATCGCCGACGGAATCCACGGCCGTGTCGAGGCAGCGGCGCAGCATGCGCGCGAGCTCAGCCTTGCGGTAGGGTTTTGTCAGAAGGGGCGTGCCTTGCCCCGCGCGCCCTTGCGCGTAGAGCGGATCGTAGGCATGGCCTGAGGTGAATAGCACCCGCAAGGACGGCCGCGAGGCCACCATCTGTTCGGCGAGCTGCCATCCGTTCATGTTGCCGGCCATCACGATGTCGGTGAACAGCAGGTCGAATTGCGCACCTCCGGCTGCGATCGCGAGCGCCTCGGCAGCATTGGCGGCGGCAATGACCTTGTAGCCCAGGTTCTCGAGCTGGACCGTGACGTAGTTGCGGACGTCGCGGTCGTCCTCGACGCAGAGGATGGTCTCGTGACCGCCCGGCACCTTGCGCGCGTCCTCGCCCGCCGGGCGCCGCGCGCGCGTGTCGGCCTTGGGCAGGTAGATTTTGAACATGGTGCCGCGGCCTTCCTCGGAAGCGACCTTGATACTGCCGCCGGACTGTTTGGCAAAGCCGAACACCATGCTGAGCCCGAGCCCCGTTCCCTTGCCAACCTCCTTGGTCGAGAAGAACGGATCGAAGATCCGGTCGAGGATGGACTGCGGAATGCCGGTGCCGGTATCGGTGACCTCGATCTCGACATAGTCGCCGGCATAGCCGACGCCGATCGTTACGGCTTCGCGAACGCCGAGCACGACGTTGCGCGTTCTCAGCGTGAGCTTGCCCCCCGCGGGCATCGCGTCGCGAGCATTGATCGCGAGCTTGAGCAGCGCCGAGCTGAGCTGTCCGCGGTCGACGAGCGCAGGCCAGATCGCACGATCGAGACTGGTAATGATCTCGATCTGCTTGTCGAACGTCGCCCGCAGGAGTCGGGTGGCCTCTTCGAGCAGGTCATTGACGTCGATCTCGGTCGGCTGCAGCGCCTGCTTCCTTGCGAAGGAGAGCAGGCTCGAGGTCAGCGCTGCGCCGCGGTCGGCCGCCTCGCTGATCAGCTTGGTGATGGTCGAAAGGTGCGGGCTGTCCTTCACGGCATCGGCGAGGATCTCGATCGTCCCCGTGATGACGGTGAGCATGTTGTTGAACTCGTGCGCGATGCCGCCGGTGAGCTGGCCGACCGCCTCAATCTTCTGGGCCTGGATGAGCTGCTCCTCGGCAACGCGCTGCTGGGTGACGTCCCTTGCAAAGGTGTTGACGATGGTGCGGTCGCCGAGACGCAAGCCCGTGCTCGACGCCTCGATCAGGATCTCGTCGCCGCCCTTGTGGACCATGACCGCTTCGAAGCGCATACCGATCGGGGTTTCCGACAATTCGCTCAGGCGTCGCTTCATGCGCTGCCGGAAGGCGGCGCGGAGCGGCCCTGGCACCACCAGCTCGACGATGTCGGCGCCGACCGCCTCGGTTCGCGTCCATCCCGACAGCGCCTCGGCCTGAGGGCTCCAGGTGACGACAACACCGTCTTCATCGGTCTGCACGAAGGCGTCGAGCGCGGTCCGGATCACCGCCTGCGTTTGCCGCGCGCTGTCCGCAAGCGCCCGTCGTGCCTCCGCCTGATCCGCGTCCAGCGCCGCGGTGCGCTTGGTCTGCGATCTCTCGATCACGCGTGCGCAGCCCAGCGCGAGCAGCGGGGCAACGAGGCTGCTTGCCAACAGGGCGAGGAGTTGAGCCGTGCCGAACGCATGCGCGCTCGCGGTACCGGTCATGACGCCGGACGCAAGCAGGGCAACCGCTGTCACCGCGGCCTGCGCGACCATCGCGAGGATCAGAAGCCCCCTGAGTCTCATGCTCTCATACCCAAGACTTCTGCCGCAAAAGCGGACGGACGCCGGCCGCTCTCCTGACGTGCTCGCGGGCCAAATTGAGCGACAGACTCCGCTTCCGGCCATTGCCGGTCAATTTTCGAGCGGGCCAAGTGGTGGACTTTCCCCAGAAAGGAACATTCCCGTCGGGATTGTAGCGCAGATGCAGCGCAACGTAATCCAGGGACGCACGGCCGACGCCGATGTCCCGGACTGCGTTTCGCGCCGTCCGGGTCAGGAGGAGCGCAACCGGTTCAGGAGTTCACGTGCACGAAATCCCGCAAGAGCGGATAGATCTCGCTATTCCAGCGCTTGCCCGAGAACACGCCGTAATGGCCGACGCCGGCCTGCATGTGATGGACGCGGCGGTACGCGCGCACACCGGTGCAGAGATCTTGTGCTGCGAGCGTCTGGCCGATCGAGCAGATGTCGTCCTTCTCGCCCTCGACCGTCATCAGGCCCATGCGGCTGACCGCCTTCGGGTTCACCATCCGCCCGCGATAAGTCAGCTTGCCGAGCGGCAGCAGATGCTCCTGGAAGACGTCGCGGACGGTCTCGATGTAGAACTCTGCGGGCAGGTCCATCACCGCGAAATATTCGTCGTAGAATGTCTTGATGGTCGCCGCCTTCTCCTTCTCGCCCTTGGCGATGTGATTGGCGAGGTCGAGATGCTGCTTGATGTGGCGCTCGAGATTCATCGAGACGAAGGCGGTTAGCTGCACGAAGCCCGGATAGACTTTGCGCAACGCGCCGCGGCACTGCACCGGCACGTAGTTGATCAGATTGCGCTCGAACCAGGTGATCGGCTTGCTCTTGGCGAACTCGTTGACCTTGGTCGGCGCTACACGCGTGTCGATCGGGCCGGCCATCAGCGTCAGCGTCGCCGGGCGGGAAGGGTGGTTATCTTCGCACATGATCGCGGCGGCCGCGAGGGCGGAAACCGAGGGCTGGCAGATCGCGACCATATGCGGGCGCGGGCCGAGCTGAGCGAGGAAGTCGATGAGGTGCTCGGTGTAGTCGTCGAGGCCAAAGCGGCCTTCGCTGCGCGGGATGTCGCGCGGATTGTGCCAGTCTGTGATGTAGACGTCGTGGTCCTGGAGCAGCGTCTTCACGGTGCCGCGCAGGAGCGTGGCGAAATGGCCGGACATCGGCGCCACCAGCAGCATGCGCGGCTGCTCGGGGCCATCGTCCTTTTTGAAATGAAGCAGCGAGCCGAAGGGCGTGGCGTAGGCGATCTCCTCCCGGACGCCGACCTCGCGATTTCCCACCATCACGCTGTCGATGCCATAGGCCGGGCGGTCATAGGTGATGGTGGAGCGCGAGATCAGCTCGAGCGCGGCCGAGAGGCGGCCGACCACGGCACCCGACATCCCCTGCGGCACCAGGTTGAGATATTTCAGGGCAGACGAAGCCCCGGCCCGCCATGGCTCGGTCAGATCCATGTGGTTCTGAAAGGCCTGATAATACATCGACATCATTACTGAAACGCCCACCCTGACCCCAGGCCACTATGCAATATCGACGCCAGATTCGAGTCAATTCGCCCTGAAAACTGGCATGTCGCTTGCTGTGGAATACGGGGAAGCACAAACGGTGGGCACCTGCACCGCGCAAAACGGGACGGCGGCGTCAGGAATTCAGGCGCGAAGGAAGGGCCATATGGCGAAGGCGACACTGACCATCAGCAGCAAGAACTACTCGTCCTGGTCGCTGCGTGGCTGGCTTTTGACGAAATTCTCAAAGCTCGATTTCGAGGAGATCGTCACCGCGCCGGACGACCCGTCCGCGCGCGCCGAGATCCTGCTTTTGTCCTCCTCGATCCTGGTGCCGTGCCTGCGGCACGAGGGCGCCACCATCTGGGATACGCTGTCGATCGGCGAGTATCTCAACGAGATCATGCCGGACGCCGGGCTGTTGCCGGCCGACCGCATCCAGCGTGCCCATTGCCGCTCGATCTGTGGTGAAATCCATTCCGGCTTCACGACGCTGCGCGCCTCGCTGCCCGTGAACCTGAAGGGCCATTTCCCCGGCTTCAAGATCTGGTCGCGGGCGCAGGCCGACATCGATCGCGTCTGGGCGATCTGGCGCGACTGCCTGGAAAAGTCCGGTGGTCCGTTCCTGTTCGGCGAGAAGCGCACCATGGCGGATGCGATGTACGCGCCCGTCGTGACTCGTTTTGTGACTTATGACGTCAAGCTCGAGCCGCAGCTCAAGGCGTATGCCGATACCATCATGGGCATGGACGAGATGCAGGAATGGATCGCGGCCGCCAGGGCGGAGCCGGCGGAGATCGAGGAGCTCGAGGTCGAATATTAGGCACCCTTGCGGTGAGGTTGCCCGTTTGCACGGCGCTATTAACCTTTGCCGCCGGTCGCGGGGCTTTGCCCGCGCGCGCCTTTTCTTGATCTGGTACGTCGACGCCATGTCGCGCCGACATCTAGCGGTGAACAGGTCGACAACGGAGCCCGGCGGCTGATTCGGACGCGATTCGTTCGGTCAGCGTTCCGTACCTTAAAATCCGGCCAGGCTCCGTCGCATTTTGGGACAGGTCGGCCTGTTTCTTACACGGCACCCGTCTGTTTCAGTCGCGGCAGGCGCCAACCGATCACGGTCGCCTCGACGGCGATGCCTGCTTCATGGTTTTGCCAGCGCCCGCCGACGTAGCGGCAGGCAAAGGGCAGCGTGTAGGTTCCACTATGGTCTTCGCAAAGCACTTCGACCGGCATCCCCGACGGTGGTTCTCCCTCGCCATTGAATTCGGCCAGACGTCTTTCGCGCGTTGCCATCCTAAATAATCTCCCCTCAAAAAAGAACGCGAGCAAAGCCGCCCCACTCTCCGCGTCCGTCGTTAGTCCTCCATATCGAGGAACTCCCAAGCTCAACGCGAGAATGCGGTGCCAGTATGGTATCGTCACGGGCGTGCGCAACGTCTGCGCAATTTGCCGTGATCGACGTTTCATGAGGAACCTGCATGCCGGGCCGGAATGCTTCGCTATGTGTCACGATTTTGCTGCTCGCGACGATGTCGATGGAACACACTCGCGCGCAGGATGTTCCCGGCATCGAGATATGCACGGTCGAGAAGACCTGGGAGCGGCGGACGAGCTGCCTGCAAAGCAACGTCGACTTTCTTCAGAAGACGATGACCAAGCTCACCCTCGATCATCAGCAGAAGATCGATGCCGCCAATCGCCAGATCGACGCGTTGAAAGCGACGGTGGCAGGTTTGCAGAAGACGCTCGGCGATCTCCAGGCCGCGCAGTCGAAGACGGCGGAGGATCTGAAGAAAAAGCAGGACGCGCCAGCAGCGAAGGACGCTATGCCGGCAGCGAAGGACCCGTCGAAATGAACACGCTCGTGTCCCGGACGCGGCGCGGCACGCAGTGATGCGACGCAGAGCCGGGATCCAGTGCCGCGGTAACGCTGGCGGAGAGATGGACCCCGGTTCAGCAGCGCATCACTGACGTGCTGCGCTGCGCCCGGGGCACGAGAGCAACGTCGATCAAGTGAAGTCTCGACCGATTGCGTAAAACGGTGTCGCTTCGAATGAGGGCCGTAAGTTCATGAACCCAGCCCAGCGCGCACTCTGGTTCATCGAAAGCCATCTCGCCGAGCCGCTCACGCTCGACGAGATCGCGGAGATCGGCGGCGTGTCGCGCTTCCAC
The DNA here is from genome assembly GCF_054185185.1 of Bradyrhizobium sp. UFLA05-153. Lineage (NCBI taxonomy): Bacteria > Pseudomonadati > Pseudomonadota > Alphaproteobacteria > Hyphomicrobiales > Nitrobacteraceae > Bradyrhizobium > Bradyrhizobium sp. UFLA05-153. The sequence continues at coordinate 4,338 of NZ_JBBIAM010000111.1, read as the reverse complement.
ATGGTGCGCGCGTTTGCGGCAGCGACCGGCTTTCCGGTGATGCGCTACGTGCGGGCGCGGCGGCTTACGGAAGCCGCTCGCGCGCTGGCGCGCGGCGCGCCGGACATTTTGTCGTTGGCGCTGGAAGCGGACTACGGCTCCCACGAAGCCTTCACCCGCGCGTTCCGCGACCATTTCGGCGTGACACCCGAAGCGGTCAGGGCGGCGACGTGCGTCAAACACCTCAAGCTTCAGGAGCCGATCCTCATGGACTCCACCATGCTCGACAATCTCGCACCGCCCCGTTTCGAAACCGCAAAGGCGTTTCTCGTCGCAGGCCCTGCTGAGCGCATCTCCTGCGACAATAGCGCCGCCATTCCGGGCCTGTGGCATCGCTTCCACCAGGAGGTGGCGGACATTCCCGCGCGCATTGGCGACGTGGCGTACGGTGTCTGCTGCAACGGCGACGATGCCAGCAATTTCGACTATATCGCCGGCGTCGAGGTCGCCGATTTCTCCGACCTGCCGCGGCGCTTCGGTCGCATCCGCATTCCCGAGCAACGCTATGCGGTGTTCACTCACACCGATCACGTCGCCTCGATCCGCCGCACCGTCAACACGATCTGGAATCAGTGGCTGCCGGCCTCGGGACTGAAGGCGGCGGACGCGCCGAACTTCGAACGTTATGACGAAAAGTTCGATCCCAAGACCGGCCATGGCGGCTTCGAGATCTGGGTGCCGGTGAAGGAGTAGCATGATCCGGAAAAGTGCGCAGCGGTTTTCCGAAAAGATCATGCTCAAACAACAATCTAAGGCGCGATGACCACTTGTCGCGCCTTAGCGGCGCAACGCTGGCATACCCGGCCGCTTGCTTGGCAAGCGGGAGCGACTTTGCCATAACCGCGTGCAAATCTTGCCTGCGGGGCCGACATCTCCCGTGCAAGCCATAACAAGCCGCCGGGAGGCCAAAATGTCCGACGTCCGCGTTCTCGCCACCGACCTCGAGTTTCCGGAAGGGCCGGTGGTGATGCCGGACGGCTCGGTCGTGCTGGTGGAGATCCGTGGGGCACGGCTCACGCGTGTTTATCCCGACGGACGGAAAGAGATCGTCGCGAAAATTCCCGGCGGGCCGAACGGCGCGGCGCTCGGCCCTGACGGCAAGATCTACATCTGCAACAATGGCGGCTTCTCCTGGATCCCGACTGGCAAGATGATCATGCCGGGGGCGCAGCCCGATGATTATCTGGGTGGTTCGATCCAGCGCGTCGACCTGCAATCGGGCAAGGTCGAGACGGTCGTGACCAAGTGCGGCGAGCATGACTTGCGCGGTCCCAACGATCTCGTCTTCGACCGGCATGGCGGCCTGTGGTTCTCCGACCTCGGAAAGCGTCGAGCGCGCGACATGGATGTCGGCGGGATGTACTATCTCAAGCCTGGCATGAGCGAGATCGTCGAGGTCGTGCATGGCGTGCTGCCGGCGAACGGCATCGGGCTGTCTCCGGACGAAAACACCGTCTATATCGCGGAAACGCCAACCGCGCGGCTCTGGGCCTACGAGTTGTCCGCGCCCGGCACGCTGAAGCCGCGCGAGGTGATCTATCGCGGCGAGCGCGGCAAGCCGATCGCGGGGCTTGGCGGCTACCAGATGTTCGACTCGCTCGCGGTCGAGGCGAACGGTAATGTCTGTGTCGCGACCCTCGTCTCCGGCTGCATCTCGGTGATCGCACCGGATGGCAAGCTGGTCGAGCAGGTCCCGACCGGCGACCGCGTCACAACAAACATCGCTTTCGGCGGCCCTGAGCTCAAGACCGCCTATGTCACGCTGTCCGGCAAGGGCGAGCTGATCGCCATGGACTGGCCGCGCGGCGGACTGCCGTTGAATTTTTTGAATAAGTGAGACAAGTCGTCATTGCGAGCGAAGCGAAGCAATCCAGAAATCCATCCGCGGAGACAGTCTGGATTGCTTCGTCGCTTCGCTCCTCGCAATGACGAAGGAGAAATTATCAATGCCCTGGCCTGATCCCATCACCCTCCGTGGCGAGCATGCGCGGCTGGAGCCGCTGTCGCATCAGCATCGCGACGCCCTGGTGGAGGCCGTCAAGGACGGCCAGCTCGACAAGCTCTGGTACACCGCGATCCCCGCGCCCGAGAACATGGCCAAGGAGATCGACCGCCGCCTCGGCTTGCAGGCCGCTGGCTCCATGGTGCCGTTCACGGTATTCGATGCCGATGGCAGGATCGTTGGCCAGACCACTTACATGAACATCGATGCGACCAACCGCCGAGTCGAGATCGGTTCGACCTGGTACGCCAAGAGCGCGCAGCGCGGCCCCCTCAACACGCAGTGCAAGCTGCTGCTCCTGACCCATGCCTTCGAGCAGCTGAACTGCATTGCGGTGGAATTCCGCACCCATTTCTTCAATCACCAGAGCCGGCGTGCCATCGAGCGGCTCGGCGCCAAGCAGGACGGCATCTTGCGCAGCCACCAGGTGGCGCCGAACGGCACGCTGCGCGATACCGTGGTCTACAGCATCACCGCCGCCGAATGGCCGACAGTGAAGGCGCATTTGACATATCAACTCAACGACAGGCCGCGCTGAGGCGGTTCGAGGCAAGATGGATAGATTTGATTATGTGATCGTGGGCGCAGGCTCCGCGGGCTGCGTGCTCGCCAACCGGCTCAGCGAGGATCCGAGCACGACCGTGTGCGTGCTCGAGGCGGGCCCGAGCGACTGGCATCCCTACATCCATCTGCCGGCGGGCTTCATCAAGACCTTCCACATGAAGAGCATCAACTGGGCGTACCAGCAGGAGGTGGGGCCCTGGACCGGCGGGCGCAGCATCTACGCGCCGCGCGGCAAGACGCTTGGCGGCTCGTCCTCGATCAACGGCCACATCTATAACCGCGGCCAGAACCTCGACTTCGACACCTGGGCGCAGATGGGCAATCGCGGCTGGAGCTATGCCGACGTGCTGCCGTATTTCAAGCGGCTGGAGAAGCGGGTCGGCGAGGGCGAGGCGCTCTATCGCGGGCGCGATGGCAGCCTCACCGTCACCACGATGGAGTGGCGCGATCCGCTTTGCGAGGCCTTCATGGAAGGCGCAGTCTCGCTCGGCATTCCGCGCAACCCGGACTACAACGGCAAGACCCAGGAGGGTGTGTCATATTGCCAGCGCACCATCGACAACGGCCTGCGCGTCTCCGGCTCGACCGCTTTCCTCAGGCCCGCGATGAAACGGCCAAACTTGCATGTGCATACCCATGCGCACGCCACCGAGATCGTCTTCGAGGGCAAGCGCGCGGTCGGTGTGCGCTACATGAAGGGCGGCCGCGGCGGCTCGCCGGTCGAGGTGCGCGCCAACAAGGAAGTGATCCTCGCCGGCGGCGCCTATAATTCGCCTCAGCTGCTCCAGCTCTCCGGCGTCGGCTCGCCCGATCTGTTGCAATCGCACGGCATCGCGGTGCGCCACGCGCTCCCTGTCGGCGAAGGCTTGCAGGACCATTACGCGCCGCGCACGGTGGCGCGGGTCAAGGACATCAAGACCATCAACGAGCTTCGCCGCGGCTGGCATCTCTGGGTCGAGGCGCTGAAATGGGCGACTGCGCGACGCGGCCTGCTGTCGCTGTCGCCGACCATGGTCTATTGCTTCTGGTATTCGGGCGAGAGCCCGGATCGCTCGGACCTCCAGCTCACCTTCACGCCGGCCAGCTACAAGGAGGGCGTGCAGGGCCAGCTCGAGGACGAGCCCGGCATGACGGTCGCCTCGTGGCAGCAGCGTCCCGAAAGCCGCGGCTATGTGCGCATCCGCTCCAATGATCCGTTTGCACCACCGATCATCCAGACCAACTATCTCGACGCCGAGCTCGATCGCCGCGTCATCGTCGGCGGCATGAAGCTCGCGCGGAGGCTTTTGAAGTCGGCGCCGCTGTCGCGCTATTACGCCTACGAGGATTTCCCCGGACCCAACGTCAACACCGACGACGAATTCTTGCACGCCGCCGCCGAGCGCGGCACCACCACCTTCCACCCCGGCTGCAGCTGCCGCATGGGCCCGGCCGAGTCCACCTGGGCCGTGGTCGACGACCAGCTCCGCGTCCACGGCCTCCAGGGCCTGCGCGTCGTCGACGCCTCGGTGATGCCGCGCATGATCTCGGCGAACCTCAACGCCTCAACGATGATGATCGCCGACCGCGCGTCGGACCTGATCCGCGGCAAGCAGCCGATGGAAGCGGCGAATGTGCCCGAGACGGCGGTGGCGTGAGAGCGCCACTTCGTAGGGCGGGTTAGTACTACTGCGTCATAATTTTCGTTGCCTGCCGAGACGCGGCGATGCCCCGCAACAAGGGCATCGCCTTAG
>NZ_JBBIAM010000110.1:0-31681 GCF_054185185.1 Bradyrhizobium sp. UFLA05-153 | reverse complement strand
CTTGGATAAGGATGCGCCCGTTTCTCGCCCAGTTCAGCGAACCGGTGTGGTCAGGTCACTTGCCATCCTGGGCGGACTTCATCACCGCTACCTCAGGATTTAGGTTTTCGGTATGCACAACGGTTTTGTCAGGCCGGGCTCTGGCGGGGATGTCACGGTCCTTGCCCCTTTGACCTATGCTGACCGGAACGTCGTGTTGTACTGTTCGCGCAGGTCCTTCTTCTGAATCTTGCCCATGGCGTTTCGTGGAATGTCGGTGGTCACGAAGACGCGCTTTGGTTGCTTGTATTTCGCGAGGTCGCCGGCAATTGCCGTTTGGATTTGCTTCTCGTCGATTTGAGCGCCCGGCTTCGGAGCTACGACGGCTACGACGGCTTCGCCAAAGTCGGCGTGGGGAACGCCGATGACGGCGCATTCGGCGACGCCCGCAACCGCCTCGATCGCGGATTCGACCTCAGCGGGATAGACGTTATACCCGCCCGAAATGACGAGATCCTTGGCCCTTCCCGAGATGTAGACGTACCCGTTCCGATCGATGTAGCCGAGATCGCCCGAGATGAAGAACCCATCCGAGCGAAACTCCTCCTTTGTCTTTTCGGGCATGCGCCAATATCCCTTGAAGACATTCGGCCCGCGAATATCGATGACGCCAACCTCGCCCTGCGGCAGGGGTTTTCCGGTCTGCGGGTCGGCAATGCGGATCTCGACACCCGGAAGCGGGAAGCCGACGCTCCCCGGGATGCGTTCGCCATCATATGGGTTTGACGTATTCATATTCGTTTCCGTCATTCCATACCGCTCCAGGATTGCGTGATCGGTGCGGGCAGAGAACTCCTTGTGAGTTTCGGCCGAAAGAGGCGCCGATCCCGAAACAAAGAGCCGCATGTGGCGCACCGACGCTCGATCAAAATCGGACCGGGCCAGCAGGCGAACATAGAACGTCGGCACACCCATCATTACGGTCGCCTTCGGCAGAAGGCGCATGATCTCGTCGACGTTGAAGGCGGGCAGGAAGATCAACGAGCTTCCAGTCATCAGGGTGATATTGATCGCCACGAATAGCCCGTGCGTGTGGAAGATCGGCAGGGCATGCAGCAGGCGGTCTTCCCTGGTAAATCGCCACGTCTCGCGCAGTGTGAGGGCATTGGAGGCGAGATTGCGATGGGAAAGCATCGCACCTTTCGAGCGGCCGGTCGTTCCGGACGTGTAGAGGATCGCCGCCAGATCGCCGCCCGTCCGCGTCACATCCACAAAATCCGTTGAAGCGGCAGCCGCCTTGTCGGTCAGCGTTCCCTTGCCATCCGCGCCAAGTGTCTCGAGGTGCGCCAGGCCGAGCTCGCTTGACAGCGATCTCATCGCCTCCAGCCTGTCGGGGCTGCAGAAAAATACCCTCGGCTCGGCGTCGCCCAGGAAGTAGCGGAGTTCGGCCGGCGTGTAGGCCGTGTTGAGCGGCAGGTAGACAGCGCCGGCCCGCAGCGTAGCGAGATAGAGCAGCAGCGCCTCGGGCGTCTTTTCGACTTGCGCGGCGACGCGATCTCCCGGCTTGACGCCGAGCGCGACGAGCGTGTTCGCAAGCTTGCCGGAGCGATCCAGGAGGTCTGCATAGGTTAGCACCGGGCCGTCAGGACGCTCAAGAAAGACGCGTGAGCGGTCCTGTGGGAAATGCGCGGTGAACAGTGTGAACAGATTCTCAGACATGACGGTTCTCCGAAAAAACAAGATCAGGGGCGAGGGCGAGCAGGTGAGCTTTCACTTCATCCGAGGCGACGACCGTTCCGGAATTGGCAAACGCCTCGTGGTTTTCTTCGATAAAGCGCAGGTCGTAGAGATAATTGACCATCAACCCCTCGGCTTCGCGCAGGCCTTTGGGCGAAGTGTCGCCGAGCCAGTTCAGACGCTCCAGACGGGCGCCGTTGCCGAGATGAAAGCGCGCGACCGGGTCGATCGCCTTTCCACGAGGTGTCCTGGCATGAACGTAATAGAACGCCGCAAGGCTGAGGATGACGGGACGAAGCGCACTCCTCAGAGCGGGGTCGAGGTGCCAGTCCTTCTCCTGAAGAGGTGCCAGTGTGGCCGGATCAAAGTTCGCAAGTCCGGCCGCCTTCGGATCGGCGGCTACTCGCTTGAGCCAAGGCCCAAAGGCGGGTGCCGGCGACAACGTCACGAAATTCTTCAGCGACGGCAGGTCTCGTGAGATGTCCTGGACCACCTGCTTGATGAGAAAATTGCCGAACGACACGCCTTTCAGCCCGGCCTGGCAGTTGCTGATCGAGTAAAACACGGCCGTGGTGGCCTGCTCGGGCAACAGAATCGCGCGATCCTCAGCCAGAATGTCCTGGATTGATCCGGGTACGCCCGAGGTCAGCGCGACTTCGACAAAGATCAGTGGCTCGTCGACGAGCGAGGGATGGAAGAAGGCATAGCAGCGCCGATCCGGGGGCTGCAGGCGACTGCGAAGGTCATCCCAGCCCTTGATGGTGTGGACCGCTTCGTAGCGAATGATCCGTTCGAGAATGTCGGCCGGCGTCGACCACGTGATACGCTGCATCACGAGGAAGCCGCGGTTGAACCATGAGTAAAACAAGTGGACTAGATCGTCTTCCACACTGGACAGCGCCGGGTCGTTGTTACCGAGCTTGACGAAATCCTCGCGCAGGGACACGAGTGCGCCCGTCCCGCCCGGCGCCAGATTGAGACGGCGAAAGAGTTCCTGCCGTGGCGGCTCGACCGCGCCAAGCAGCACTTTCAATCCGGTGGCGTCGGGGCGCTGTTCGTAAGACGCCCAAGCCTTCTTCAGCTTCTCCGGATCAGGACCAAAATCCCTCGCCAGGAGATGAAAGAACTCCTGCTTCTCTTGCTTCGACATAGTGGCGTATCGATCCAGCACCTTGCCGGCGATCGCGACACCAGAAGCTTCGCCCCGCCCTGACAGAAGCGCTCGGCACAATTCGTCGATCCGCTCCGATCCGACATGGCTCGCACCTGCCCTGGGAGCAAATCCCGCGAGACGGAAGCTTCGCTTCTCAACCAGGGCACGGCCGCGCTCGGCAATTCGTCCGAGCATGTCCTTCAGCACAATTCCGTTCATTTGCAGACCCTTGGCGTCCTGTTGTTGCACCCGTGTATGCGGAACACGATCTGATTGATCGATTTGTATACTCGCTTGACGGTCACGTCAACTAATTGTATACGTAACCCCGAAAATAACGGTAAATCGCATTATGGGAGGATGTTTTATGGTCGTTTTGTCGACAACAAGCGCGCTGCCGCTCGGGCCAAGGAGGGTGGTCCAATGACCGTCTTCGGCGTCGCTCTCCTCGCAATCTGCACGCTGATCGGCGTGTTCATCGGCGACCTTCTCGGCGTCGCGCTTCATGTGAAAGCCAATGTCGGCGGCGTCGGAATCGCCATGATGTTGCTGATAGCCGCCCGCGTCTGGTTCACACGGCATGGCGGTTTGCCACCGGGTATCAAGCTCGGCGTGGAATTTTGGGCCACCATGTACATCCCGATCGTCGTCGCGATGGCCGCTCAACAGAACGTCGTTGCAGCAGTGCGAGGCGGCCCAATCGTCGTGATCGCCGCCTTCGGCGCAGTCGGCCTTTGCTTCGCAGCCGTTGCGTTGATTGGCCGACTCGGTCGCGACAGAAAACACGAGGCCGAAGTCGAACCGGAGCTGGAGCGCGGCGGCAAAGTCATTTCCGGCGCATTCCAACCCGGCGATCCCGAACACGCCATCGCTGCCGCAAGGGAGGTCTGAGCTATGCTCCACATGATCGAACACGTTTTTATTGAACAGAGCCTGGTTGCGGCGTTTGCTGTGGTTGGAGCCGTGATGTGGCTCTCGCTCGCGGTCTCGAAGCGATTCACCGCCGGCAGGGTCCATGGCTCCGCGATCGCGATCGTCATCGGATTGGCGCTGGCTTATGCTGGTGGCCTCATGACCGGCGGTCAGAAGGGATTGGCGGACGTTCCGGTTTCCGCCGGGATCGGACTGATGGGTGGCGCAATGCTGCGCGACTTCGCGATCGTGGCCACCGCCTTCGAGGTCGACGTGGTGGAGGCGCGAAAAGCCGGTCTTCTGGGCGTCTTGTCCCTGGGACTCGGGACTATTCTGCCCTTCATCGTCGGCGTGTTGGTCGCGCTGGCGTTCGGCTACTCCGACGCGATCAGCGTGACGACGATCGGAGCGGGCGCCATTACCTACATCGTGGGTCCCGTCACAGGTGCGGCCTTGGGCGCGGATTCGACGGTGATGGCGCTTTCGATTGCAACCGGAGTCCTGAAGGCGGTGATCGTCATGGTGGGGACCCCGCTCGTCGCGCGCATGATAGGGTTGGATAATCCACGTTCAGCCATGGCTTTCGGCGGCCTGATGGGCACAGTAAGCGGGGTCGCTGGAGGGTTGGCTGCCACGGATCCGAAGCTTGTCCCGTACGGGGCACTCACGGCAACATTTCATACCGGAATCGGTTGTCTGGTCGGTCCTTCTATCTTCTATCTCGCGATGCGCGCTTTGATGGGGTGAGCCTTGGAACGCATATCTAGCAATGATTTATCCGATGGCGGACTGGACTCAGAACTTCTCTCCGATCAGATACGAAACGTGTTGACGGATGAGATCGCATCTGGCGCCCTTCCGCCCGGCATGGGCTTGGATGAACAAAACCTCGCGGATCGCTTCGGCGCGTCGCGAACGCCCGTGCGTGAGGCACTGAGGCAGCTTGCCGTCACTGGTCTCGTGGAGATCCGACCCAGACGCGGTGTCATCGTTACCAGGACCACACCTGAACGGATTATGGAAATGTTCGAAACCTCGGCCGAAGTCGAGGCGATGTGCGTCCGGATTGCCACCTACCGAATAACTCCGCTTGAGCGCGGCAAGCTCATCGAAATGCATGATGCATCGGAGGTGTTGGTCAAGCAGGGCGACATCGATGGTTACGATAAATTCAATCGCGAATTTCACGAAACCATCTACGGCGCGACTCACAACGCATTCATGGCGGAGCAGGCACTGGCTATCCGTAACCGAATGAAAGCTTTCCGTCGAACCCAACTCCGTCACGCAAGTAGGCTTGCCCGCTCCCGCGAGGAGCACGAGGCGATTCTGAACGCCATCGCTCAGGGGGATGGCGATGAGGCGTCCCGTCGAATGCGCGCCCATATGCTCAACGCCGCCAGCGCGATCGGACGTTACATTTCGACGCAGACAAAAAGCGACATGTGACTTGGCCAACGAGGGCCGGCAACGTCACTTATTTTGCCTCTGATAGAGTACACGGCTGTTCCGCTCCTCAATCAGAGCCTACACGTCTGCCGGGGAAAATTATCTCCAAACTGCGGCCGGTAAAATGACAGCGCCGCCGCGCTCGGAGATGCTGCAACTCCTGTTTGTCGAGCCGCCCCCCCGCCCCGAAGAGGGTAAGCCGGACGGCCGCGTTTGCTGCAAACTCCTATTGGCTGGGGCGGCCCGACATGGAAGGAGGGAAGGACATCGCACAAGATATGCTGGCGAGACTGTCCGTATTTAAGCTCTAGTGTCCTAAACTGAATTTGAAGCGTCCTAATTCATTTTGGGTACATGATCCCGGGTGGGAGGCGGCGTAGCCCATCTGAGGCCCGTTATGTCACCCGATATCTGGTACTATGCAGCCGCGATAGCATGGAGCGCAATTGTACTTGGCTGGCTGATCTTCGTTGTTGTCGCCCCGTAACCCGCAATGGCTGGGGCCTTGGTGTGCGTGGGCGATTGGAGGGGGACCGATCGTCCGGCATCAGTAGGGCACGGGCCGGGTTAACAAACCGCAGTGTCCTAGCTAGTTTCAAATTGAGCGTGATCGGCATGATGCGGGCGCTGAACAGGGACAAGACCAAAAGATAGCCCTTTGCCGCTTCGCCCGTAGCGTCGCCGGTGCGCTCTTTTCGCCTGGGGCTGGCAGAAGTGCCGGCCGGCGCATCCACAGCCTGCCTGGGGCACCCACAAAGTGCGAGTTGTGCACCGTCTCTCCACAGGCTTCCACATAGCCGGGGATGGTAGACTCGTTCCCGTCTCAATAGGCTTGGTTGGCGGGGGAGACATTCCAATGACCAATTGGCAATCTGATCTCGATGCGTTCATCGCCGAAACGAAGGCGTTCGTTGAAAGGGTTGGCGCCAAGCATCGCCTTACCGACGAGTACGATGCTGCGCAGAAACGGGGAGAGGTCCGAACAAGATCAGACAATCAACATGCTTCTTCTAAAGCGGGAGAAGCTGCTGGCGTCACCGACATCGGCCTCACCCACAAAGACATCCACGAAGCGCGCATCATCAGCGATGCCGAGGTGGCCGATCCCGGCATCGTGCGCCGCGCGCTCGATGAGAGATTGGCACTCGGCGAAGAGCCGACCAAAGCCTCACGGCGTCTGATTGTTGCCGACCCGAACCGAGCGCGCGAAGAAATCCTCCAGCGTGTCGCAAATTTCAGAGCGCACCAGGAGCGCTTTACGAGGGAGCGAGAGGATTTTGCGGCAGCGGAATCGAGAAGGATGTGGGCGTCGCGGTAATATCCCGGCTTGAATTGATGATTCCCATGGCGCCTAAAAAGACGGCTCAAGAGCCAACGGCGCCAACGGCGGCAAAACGCTACACTGACGACCAACTGCGTCGCGCAATTGATGAAACCATAGCGGCTCATCGCTCGAAGCAGAAGGGTAGCTGATAATCGATCGCGGTGACCTGGTCGTGTCGTGGCTGATTACGACGATCGAGATCCCGTTGCACTGATGCCGGCCTAAGTCACCCGGCTGGTTTTCGTCGGTCTAGCCTGGGTCCGAGCGACTGAACTTCTTTAGGCCAAGCACTTCTTTAAAGCCGGGATGAACTCGGAACTGCGACGCGTTCTCATTGAACGTGCTTTTTTGGTCTTTGTACTTCCAGATGTACTCCGATCCACCCGCTCCGCCACCCGGCGAATAGTAGCCAATGAGTGAGAAACTATATAGCTGCTTCATTGCGAGGTCAGGCTTATCGTCGCCGGATAAGAGCGATCTTCGGCTATCCCATGACTTGAGAAAATCGTCTCGGGTGAATTGGAGAGAATCCAAATTTTTCAGAACTTCAACATAAAATTCATAGTTCGAGATCTGTTTGTGAATCTCATCCTCAAGCTCTCTGTATAAGTAGTCCGAATAATAGGATTGAGCTGCCAGAATATGCTTGTTCTCGAACGTTCCCGCGCCGTCCATAGACGTCTTGTAAGCGGTCAACGTCTCATTGCAAAACTTGATCATATCGCGCGGTCGCAAGAATGTTCGATCGCTCATGTATTGGTACTTGGTCTGTCGACCAGTCATCTTGTGTAGTTCATCAAATACTTCTTCCCAATTGATGTGCTTGCTCGATTGCAGAACGGTGGTGAACCTTTTTTCCATCAGGCTCTTCAACGTCCGATGGTTTGGCCCGTGATCCCAATAGACGGGGGCGGCAAAGTTCTCGGTTATTTTGTTTTTGTCTTCAAAGCGCAGTGAGCCGTAAATGTCGTCTCTCAAGAAAATACCTATCGTTAGCTTTTTCCTTTTTTCTTTGGCGAGAACGTTCAGTTCCTTCGCAGCGAGCAGAAGCCCGATCAACCTCAAGGAGTACGCCTTGTCTTCAACAGAGAATCCAAGGTCTAACTGGTCGAATAAAACGTAATAGTGGTTCTCAGGATTTAGGCTTTCAATAACGGACGTGCGGAGATTGTGGTTTACCTCTTGCGCGATCGTCGGTAGATGCTGCATCTCAATGCTGTCTATTTTTGTGGATGCCTTGAAAATTTTCCAATCGATCCCAATGTCGCCCGAGAACCGCAGTTTGTGGGAAGGCGAAAATATTTGTGTAACGTCGGGATCACGACTGCCGTACGTGTCGAGAATGAACCTTTCAACGCGCTGGATATGATCCACCGTGCTTTCGCTGTAGGGCTGTGAGTGGTCCTGATTGAGAAGGATTTTTGACAGCGAGATCAGACAAAGATAGGTCCAGCTTTGCACGAAGCACTGTTCCTCGGGCACTCCGACCTTTCTTTGTTTGTCGTGATGATGCCACGGGTAATCCGTGAACGTGTGGCCGAACGCGAATATGTCGGCTTGTCTGTCCTGTAGGATCTTCTTGAAGATCGCCGTTTTTCCGCTGCCTTTGCGGCCAAGGATGCAGAACTTTTCGTGATGCATAATTTGCGAATAGGCCGGATGATCCTCGAAGGATTGCAGCAGCAAGGCATCTTCGTCAGCGTCGGTCCCGCCGAAATTGGGAATGGTCATTAAATTAATGGGCATGATTTTGTGCTCGTTTTCGGCTGTAATGTTGTCGAGAGTCAGTTGTAGCGGTGCTTACCACGCGAATCGGGAGTGCGCATGATGCCACAATGCAGGGTAGCAATATGGAAATTGAAGTCGCCTGTCTGATCACGACGGTGGAAATCCTGCTGCATTGAGGGTCCTTTAGGCACAGCTTAGAGCCGGGTGCCGGATCAGTTCTAAGCCGCGGGGAGGTCGGTTTAGAAACGGTTAAGCTGCCTCTGCCACGTTGCGCGGCAGACTGAAGCGGAGGCACTGCCAATGCTGAGCCTGAGCGAGGCCGCCGGGGAATCGGGGCAATCGAAGTCCACAATCTGGCGCGCCGTTAATTCTGGTCGGTTACCAGCAATGAGGACCTACAGCGGCGACTATCAGATCGATCCCGCCGAACTGCATCGCGCATTTTCTCCTGGAGCAAGCGACGGACGGGCCATGGCGATGAAACGGGACGCAACCGACCTGGAAAGAGCTGAAGAGACCTCGATGCAGGCGCAGATCGAACGGCTATTCCAGGTTGGCGAGTTGATCCGCAACGAACTCGACAATGATCGGGACGCCTGGTGCAGTCAGGCTGACAGGCTGCGTCAGTTGGTCGGCTGAACCCTCCCGCTTGGGCGCTGATCTCGACCGAATGGCTGCTTCGGTGGTTGCGGCAATAGACCAGCACGTCAGCGACCGGGAAATTCATCCGCACGATGCTTGAAAAATTCCGTCCACGGAATTTTTGCTCATGGACGGAACCCTGGCAGGCGCAGCACGGGCCTTTCCTTTAGCGTCCTTGCGGCTGGAGGCGGCGCGGCCGCCGGTACTGCCGGCTGCTTTGCGAACCGTTCCGCGCGCCTGGCCGCCTCGGCCGCGGCTTGCTTGGCCTCACGTGACGCCAGGATCTCGGCGAGCTTGGCCGCAGCGTGCGCCGCGTCGCTGGCGCTCACCTCGCCGGCGGGATCGCCGCCGATCTCGTAGCTCGCTGCGTGGAGCTTGACCGCCGCAAGCTAGGCGCGGTGTGAAAGCATCGATGAACAGGAAGAGGCGACATGATGGATCGGGAGAACTCACCGGCCTATGCGGCGCCGACCCTTCGCCAAGCTGCCCGAGCCGAAGCCGATGAAGCCGCCGAAGCCCATGCCGGTCGAGCGACCGGTGAGCGCGCTGGGGCTCGAACCCAGGACCCCGTTCATGTGGCGCCCCCCAACGCGAAGCAGTAGACGGTATCGACGGCGTTCTTCGCGAAGCCCGGCGGTGGAGCGCAAAGGTGATTGCGGCCGTCGGGATTATCCCTGTTCCGCTCTATTTTCTGGGACGGAATGAGAATGTATTTCCCGTCCTCCCGGCGCTTCGCATAGATCTTGCCGTCGACAGATCTGATCTCGGTCGGGTAGCAGTCCGCATTGTTGCAACAGCTGAACGCCGGATTATCAGGCATGTGCCACGTCGAATAAAACCTCTCGTGCACAAGCTGATCCTGAGCGGGATGGTGGCGATGAGCGGCCTGGTTCTGCTCACCCTCCTGCGCATGGACGAGCGTTGCCAGCAGGCTAAGAGCGCTCGAGAGGAGGAGCTTGCAAAGAAGGTTCAAGGCGCAGTCTCCTTGCTCACAACTGCAAAATGGTGCGCAATCTCCAGATGATCGTTGCTACAACCGTCTCAGGCCGCCTATGGAGTGATATCGGCTTCGCGGGCCTTTTTTTAAAAGGTCCTCTCGCTTTCGCTCCGCACCTTGGGGCGGCAATTGATCTGCCTTTTCCCTTGCTGCTCTAGCTTCCTTGATAAGTCGCTCGCCCAGCGTCCTATCCTGTTTGTGCCGGTGGCGTTTCATGAACGTCCTCCCGTCGTGAAGTACGCTTTGCTTTAAAAACTCTCCCGGTGGCTCTAGCGTTCAAGGGAGAACATTACACCTTGTATCCGTCAAGCGGAACATCAGTGCATCGTGCCCCGAGGTTCGCAGCCCCGCCTGTGAGGTTTTTCCGACCCCGGACGTACCGGACACCAGGCGAGCCAAACGCCTCTTAGCGGCCCTTCCGCTGCGAAGAGGGTTGACCGATCAGCGGACATTGTTTTTGCTGATAAATTCGTTATCCGGCATTGTTTGCGACCTGATCTTGCCGCCGCCCCTTGGGCGTCGCTCGGTAGTGCCTGTCGCGTTGTCCACCGCAATCCGTAGCGGCTTGCCTGTCCATCAGGGTCGGGCGATCCTTTTGCGCATGGGGACGAAATCGCGCGAGACCATTTACGGCGGCTCGGTGCGGGCAGCGGCTGAGCGGGCGACGGAAGCACGCAAGGAAGCCGATCGCCTTGCCTGCGAGGCGTGGAATAAGCGCATGCTGGCTTTCCGAGCAGATCGAGACGTCTGCGTTTCTTCTCCCACCTTCGCGTTCATTCAAGCCCCGCGAAACGCTCAGGACTTCTTGGAGCGGACGGTAAACTTCGTGACGAAATCGTTCTGTGTCAGGCCGAAATGGTTCAACTGAGCGGCCACCACGTTTGCGTCCGCGTAGCCGTTCTTTTGACTGATCGCTACCGAATACTTCCTAACCGCCTCGACCAGACGCGCCAGGCATTCCACCGTGATGATCCTCGCGTCGGCATGCAGGGTCGCAGCGTGCTCGGGCGTGATCTTAGGATGCACCATGACCGGCGCTGTTGTCGTACTTGTCAGCGAACCAAGTCATTGAGCCGTTAAGCTGATTGCAGTCGTGCTTATTGATCGAGCTCGCCTTAACGGCACCACTCTTGCACTCGATCACAAGGTACTGCAGAGCACCCAAACGCCCAGAGATTGTCAGGCCCACGACCGGTATCTTGTTCAGGCCGCTGGGATCCGAACCCCAGGAAAAGACCAAGGTCGAACATCGCAGACTCGAACTTCTTGCTGTTCTCCTCACCCCACGCCAGAGATTCGATCAGCGCGTTAACCCACATGATAAGGTCGTTCGCCTCGAGAAACCGCTTCATGAACTCCACGGCCATGGCCGCTTGGCTATCCTTGGGAACATTGAGCTTGGAGTAGACGATGCCGCTGATCGGGCGCACCAGCGCGGGATTCGACTGAACCGCGGCCAGTTGGAGTTCTTGCGCCTTCGTCTCGTCGGTGTGGTGGACATATTCGGCAAGCTGCTGCTTCAGATAGCCAAGGGCCAACCAAGCCACCGTCACTGTCAGCGCGCCGCAAGGCCCGCTATCGGCAGCGCCAGCGCGACGGCGTGATGGCGCTGCCCGTCGAGATCGGCAGCGAGCATGTTGATCTGCTCGTCAGCCTTCGCTGGCTTCCGCCTCGCGACACCTATCAACAAGAGGAGATCGTTCGCGCGCTCCAGGCGATGGTCGATGATGCCGCCGCGCGAGGTTCATGACCGGCACGAGATCGGCCACGCGATCAGGCGGCTGCTCGAAGAGTCTTCTGCAAAGGATTGCTGATGATGTGAGGCTGGGTGACGCTGGGCGAAAGGAGCCGCCGCCATGCTGAGAAGTATGCGTCGGTCATTACCGAGAAGAAGATGAGCACCATCATCGCGCAGCTCCCCTTGAGCGCCGAGCGAGCTAGTGCTGGCGCACTACCATGCGTTCAAAATGCAAGCGATTCCCTCGCGCAATCTGAGTGCAGAACTTGCGATCAGGCAAGCTGTTGCATCATGGCGGAGCCTCGAAAGGTGGAGATAGTTGCGGTTTCGCAACAAAAATAATCGAGGACGCGTACCCATCGGGAGCCCGCGCGTCGTGCCATGATCGTTCCGATCAAATGAGGCCCGCCATGAATGCACCGATCCCCTTGCGGCCCGATTTCAGCGAGGCCGCCCGCATCGAACACCGCGCCTGGTCGCGCGCATTGGCCGCGCAGGCGCTCAGCTCGCCCCAGCGCAGTGCCGAGAGAATTTTGAAATCCAGCTGGCCGCACGATCCGCGCGCCGCTGCGATCCTGAAAACCGCCGTGTCGCCGACGAGCACGGCGGACTTCCCGCCCGTCGATGTGGTCGCCGCATTCCGCTCGCTCGCTCCAGGTAGCGCCGCGTGGAAGCTGTTCGCCCACGAGGCCGCGCTGAAACTCGATCTGAAGGGCGTTCACCAGATCAACGTGCCCCACGTCGCAGCCGTCGGAAAGAAAGACTCGCGAGAAAGCAGAAGCTGTTCGCCGGGCCCGCAAGCTCGCTAGAAAACAGGCTATCCGAGAAGGATTGCTGCCCGCGCCGCCGAAAAAGAAGCCTTTTGAGCGCAAGCCCCCTTTGCCGGAAATCAAAGCACGGGCGGATTAGAGAGGACCTCAGTCTCAGGAGAAGACTTCAATCGATCGGGACTAAGAAGCCTACTCGTGGAGGCGTCCCGATCGCTTCATCGGCCTACGTCCTGAAATCGATGCCTCGTAGCACAATCCCGGGTGGCGTGCCTTCGAACTCCGTCGCGCGATATTTGCTTGCTGCGCATGCTTCGATGCGGTCGCGCAGGCGGATGAACTGGGCTTCGCGCTGCTCGGGGCGGGCCTGCGGGCCGCGCTCGAGATAGTCCATCGCCGAGGTCGAAACCGCGCAGGGAATCTCCTTCTCCCCGTCCTGCATCGAGAACAGCACGATCATCCGGTCGTATTCGAGGCCGAGATAGCGGCCGCTGGTGAGAGTCATGGGCTTACTCCTTTGACGCGGCAGACCTCGCCGCCGGTCGCCCGCGTCCCACGCGCGCCGAGCATAGCGCGCCAGGGACGCGGGCGGCCTCGCCTCAGCCCTCCCCGCGAAATCGTCGAACAGCGCCGCCACCAGCGCCCGGTGCCGCGTGTCCTCAGCTGACAGGCTCGCGGCGTAGAGGTTGAGCAGATAGCGCGCCTTCACTGCTGCCTCCGGCCACGACGCGGCGGGCACTGTCAGCAGGCGATTCTCGAGATCGGCCTCGCGCTCGCGCAACTGTCTGAGATTGGTCTCGACCTCGGCCAGCGCGCGGCGCAAATCGGTCTCCTTCTGCGCGGCCATGCCGCGATGCTTGTCGAGATTGACCGGCTTGTCAGTCATTGGCGATGCTCGCATCCGCGGCTTGCGCGTCGGCGAGGTCGACCGAGCCGATCGACAGCAGCTCCATGGAGCCGGAGCGGCCTTCCGCGGGTACGATGATCGTGGTCGCCATGCGGCGCCAGACTGCGAAGGACAGCCCCTTAATCGTCTCCTCCTCGGTGACGACCTCATATGCGCCGGCGGGCAAAAGGCGCTCGACGCCGCGGATGCGGAAGGGATGCCTGAACGTGACGGTTTCTCGCCGCGAGCGGATGGTCATGCACGCCTGCCTTTCGCAAGAGCGGCCCCAACCGACGCCGATGATCGCGAGCATGCGCGTATTGCGCGGCAATAGCCAGCCCTTTGTCGCGGTGCGCGCCGACGCCGCAGCGCGGCCCGGTGCGCCGGAATCGTTTTACCGCTCGCTATTGGCCTGGCGCGGGCATAGGCTTGCTGCATCACCGCTACTATCGCAACGACCGGTGACTGAGGGTCACGTGCGCTCCCGCCGAGGGTCCTTGCAGGAGCGTTCGATGTCGCGTTTTCGCAAGCCGGAACGGACCGTGCCGCCGGTGATTGTGCCGCTGCTTCTCGTGCGTGGAGCGGCGATCCGCAATGGCTAGAACAACGCGCGTGCCATATCTCGTCAGCGGAACCAACGAATACGGCAGCGCCAATCTCGGCCGCGGCACCGCCACCGTCGCACTCCGCCTCGCGCGAAGACTGCTGCGCGATACATGGACGTCAGGGTCTGCACGCCGCGCGGGCGGGTGCTGCAATCGAGCGAACTGGATGAACTCGAAACCAGAGGAGCGACCGACATGGCAAAGGGACAGCAACGCAGCAATCGCGAAGCCAAGAAGCCGAAGAAGGAGAAAGCCAAAGTGATCGCCGCGACGCCGAGCCGCAAGCAGGCCGCCTGGCAACCAGATTTCGGACCGGCGAAGAAGAAGTAGCCGGGAGCCGACGCTGAGCAGGTCATGCCAGAGTTCGAGGCGCCGTAGACGCCTGAATTGCCCCTCTCAACTGGCGGCCTCTGATGTCGCCTATTGGCCCTTCGCGTTAGTCCGCGCGGCTAGGGCGCATGTCCGAAGTCGGTGTTAGTGCGGAAATCATCAGAGTTAAAACCGGCGCTGTTGACCCATTGCAGGCATGTCCCACAATGGGTGGTTAGGGCAGTCGCTCACAACCGGGAGAGAAGCTCCGCCTTCTTAGCTGCGAATTCTTCAGATGAAAGAATGCCTTTCTTGTGCAATTCGGCCAGCCGCTCGATCTTGGCGAACAGGTCCATTTCCTGGGCACCGTCGGGCCGATACGGCTCGCTAGCAGGCGCCACCGATGGTTCCGAAGCTTTGGTTGGCACGCCGTTCACCGAGACGACCGGCAGAGTTGAGATGCTAACTGTTCCGTGCTGGCTGGTAAGGGTGAGCGAGCCGCCGCGCCCCTGCTGCTGAGAGACGCCGCTGATCTGGTGATCTAGCGTATCGTAGACAGTCACATGTCCATTCAGCTCTACTGCCAATCGATGCGTTTGGTTGAAATAGGCATAGCGGACTTGGTTCTGCCCGCCGATCCCGTTTGGGAACCCTAGTTCCACTGGCCACCATTGACCCGAAGCTCGGCCGGGTGTCTCTGGTACGAATAGGCTGACCGAACCCGCATCTAAGACATCGTGGCCGCCCTCCTGCTGGCCGCCACCCTGCTTCTGTGACTGTGACTGAAAGCCGGCGGGGAATGGCACGAAGGGTTGCTTAGCCAGGATTTGTGACAGCTCGGAACACAAGCCGTCGACCTTCGCCTTGAGGCCGTGATTGAACATGTCGCCGACCATCGTCATGCCACCCGGCATCCACTGCCCGGCACCGCCCAGTTCGTGATGGTCAAACTGCGCCATCGTGCCATTGCTGTTCAGGAGCGCCTGCAGCAAGGTCATCACCGCGTCGGCACTGACTCCATAGCGCTGAGCCAGATCGTTTATTTTCTGCAAGCCTTGGTCCGTTAGTCGGGGCAAGGAGTTGCTCCTTAGGGGGCGCGAAGATATGACCAGCCGCACATAGTAGAAACCGAGTCCGCTATCGATGCAAGAACCGACATGACGCGGTCTTTGCGCCATGTCGCAGTTTGACCCAATGTATGGACCGGCCGTGCGGTGCAAGAAGATTTCGACGATCCGGTAGATCCGGTCTTGCATCAAGTATCCGGCCTCTGCTTGGAGCGCAGTGCTCCGGGCCATCATGGATATCAGCGCGCAATGCGATCTGGTTAGCGGACAGGCCTCGTACGGGCCATTTGGGTCACCAGTGTTCGCATGCGCAGGGAAGACCGATTCTCCATTGTCGTCTCTCGCAGGCCAATGCCGCGACCAAGCCGTGTACTGTTGACGCATTATTGCAGGTTCTTCGGATCGTCTGGTCTCGGGCACACAGCCGACTTTTTGCAGCCGAAGGACCGTGCCACAGCGAGGCCCGTGTCAGCAACGATCCGCTGCTGGCCGAGACGGTTGGCGCGCAGCTCATCGTGCGCGTCGCCGCACGCGCGATCTTCCCGAATTGCCCGCGCTACATTCCGGCGATGCAGATGACCGAGCCGTCGGCGTACACGCCGCAGGCCGGATGCGACGCGCCGGAGCCGAAGTGGAAGGAATTTTCCGACTTCAAGGATTATGTCCACGCCGACCTTCAAGGGTTGAGCTGAACGGCGGGCAGCGGCTTGCAACCTCACATCCCGCTCAGCCCGCTGTCGACGGCAAGCGTCTGCGCGGTGACGTCGACGCTCTCATCCGACAGGAAGAACAGCACGGCATAGGCGATCTCCCAACCTGTCGCCTGGCGGCCGAAGGGGATGTGGCCCTTGCCACGCGAGGCTCACGTTGTCGAGCCCGACCTTTCCGAACGTGCCGATGTTCAAAACCATTTCTCCCCGACGCCGTGCCCGACGATTCCGCGCTGAGCGGACGCACGTAGCGTTCCGGCTTGATGTCGGCGTTCGGCGAATTTTCGGCATCTCAGCTCCGCTTCTTGCCGCGGTCATAGACGGCCATACCGGCGGCAGGATTGAGATCGGTCTCCGTCGCCTCGGTAAGGCGCGCCATCATCATGTAGAAGCCGAGCGCGACGATCGATTCCACGATCTCCTGATCGCTGAAATGACTGCGCATGCCGGCAAAGGCGGCGTCCTGCACCCGCACCTTTTCGACGACCTCGCGGCCGAACACGAGCAGCGCCTGCTCGGCCGCGTTCAACGACGTATCGGCGTAGTCGCCGCGCTCGACGGCCATTGCCGCCGAACTCGACCGCCGCGGCATCAAGAGCTGGAGCGGCAAGCCTTGGAACGCGGTTTCGGTCAGGAATGCGATGGTACGCCTCGGCTTCCAGACAACAAGGAGCGTGTTATGACGCATCCCCGCGAGGGTGACCGGCACGGCTTGCCGCTCCGCCGCCATTAGGCCGCTTACCAAACATTGCTGCGCGCAAAAGCAGACTCCCGGGCCATCCCTCTAAACCGGTCCCACCTCTGGCTGTGATGCTTTTTCGGCTTTAGCGATGCCGCCGGCGCCCTTACCGGGGCGATGCCATCGCGCGATGCCGATGCCATTGCTTCCTCACCCTCGGCCCGTTCGCTTCCGACTTCGCGGCGCGGCCAGGAAAAATCATCGGCGCGGCCGGGGGGCGGCGTCAGCGCTTCGCCCTTGATCAGCGTGCGAGCGGCGAGCGCATCGACTGCGGCCGGGCGCGTTCCCGGCCCGCCGAGCAATTGATCGGTGCTGACGGAGGAGGCGACCAGCGGCAGGATTGGTCCTGCGAGGGGCCGCGGCGCGGGCTGACCGGGAACTGCATTGGCATCGGGCGTCGCAGGCTCGGTCGGCAAGGCGATCGGCGCCGAACGCGCGGCGAGCAGCCGCGTGATTTCGCGCTCGACATAATGCGCGAGCTTGCGTGCGCCCGGTTTGGTGAAATAGACGCCGTCATAGGAGCGCAACTGGCGGATCTGGCCTTCGAAGTCGGGACCCTTCTGCAGGAAGCCGCCGGCTTCGTCGACAAATCCATCCCAGACATCGACATAGGTGATGCCGGTCTTGGCGGCCACATCGCGATAGAGCGAATCCAGGAACAGCGTGTCGGCGGTCGCCTTGGGGCCACGTACCACCGGCAGACCGACCCACAGCACCGGCACGCCTTTGGATTTCAGCACGCCGATCATCTCTTCAATCTTTTTTTTGTAGAGCTCGACCCAGCGTTCCTCACGAAATTCGTAGATCCCGTTCGGCGAGCGTGTGCTCTTCGCCGGCGCGATGGCCGGCGGCGCGCCATTGTCGGTGACGTCATCCGGCGACAATTCGGTATCGACCGGCTTGTCATCCGGCTTTGCGGCGGCGTTTGTACCGCCATTCGGTTTGGCGCTCGGTTTTCCGTCCGCAGGCTTGGCGTCCGGTTTGGCTTTGGCGTCCTTCTTGTCGGTCTTTTTGTCCGACGACGTGCTGTCGGATTTCTCAGTCGGCGGCTCGCGGATCGCGACACGGTCGTCGAGCCCGAGCATGACGACAATGGCGTCTGGGTTTTCGGTGGCAAGAATGCCTTTTGCGGCGGCGGTCCAGTCGGCCGGATCGCCCCTGGGCTGGTATTTGATCAGGCCGGAGGTGTTTTTCGCCTTTCGGATCACGCCCATGTCTGGCTGTTCGGCATAGGCGTCTTCAAGACCATAGGCGAGCCAGTCCGCCATGGCGTCACCGAGCACAAGAATGTGGCGCTCCGGTATAGTATCGCGTTTCTCGGGCGGCGGCGCCCTTGAAAAATCCTCGCGCACGGGCGGTAGTGTTTGCCGCCGAGGCTGGGGCGCCTGCGGCTGGAACGGCTGAAACGTGTCACCACCAAACCAGCCGCCACCGAACCCGCCGCCACCGCGTTGTGGCTGCGGCCGCTGCTGAAATCCGCCGAAATTGAAGAACTGCGCCGAGGTGGGTCCGACAATGCCGAGCAGCATTCCCGCTGCGATGGCTAGCGCAATCAGCGGGCCTCTCTCGGTAAACATGAGCAGCTTTCTTGGCATGCTCTTGGACCGCACAAGAACTTGCCCCGACACAAACTAGCACTCAGGCTCTATGACGAGTCTCAGATTACCGTGAAGTGCGTTACCGTCACTGCGGACCAAACGAAGCAACAGCCTAGGTCCGCTTCGGGGTTGGCACTTGGGTAACTCAGGATGGGAGCACACCATTCTCCTTCGAGGGACCTTCAACATCGTAAGTCTTGTGCGCTTCGAGCATGTGTTGATCGAGAACAACGAAGCCCCAACAATCCCGATCCAGGCTATCCCGCCGACGACCCAAAATCGAAATAAATGAAATAAACCTCGCGCCCAATTCAAGGTCGTGACGGTTCGTCGTGGCCTTAGAGAGGATTCGGATGCAGCGCGAGAACGCCACTTCGCGGCCCATCCCGAGGATCGGGGCGCGAATATCGTTATCTTTCATTTTTTCGATGATGAGGAAACGGCCGAGGAGAGCCGAGATTGTGGCCCGCCGGCTGGGCCGGCGCACAAGCAATCCTAAAGACCGCGGCCATTCCGACGGGTTGCTCGAGCCCACACAGGACGCCGCTGGGATGATTTCGATTGGTTTCGATGGCCTCCGGCGCATGCGTTGCCGTCGGCCACCGAGGTGAACGCGAGCGCCAGCACGGCTTGCCGGACGAGGCGCTGATGACGTTGTTCACGTCCGGTGCGCTTCTTCCCAACTGCCTCATGAGAGGCAGTTGGAGGCGAGGCAGGACGAAGCCAAGGCGACAGAAGTTAGAACGTGAGAACCGCAACTGCCATCATGATCGTCGAGATGACGCCTATCGAGACGACGAGCGAAGCGCTGAAACAAACGGCGATCCAATGGGCGCTGCGGGCGATCCGGTATGAGGTCGCTGATCAGCAATGGCTCGATAACGTCATGCGTTATTTGGAAAGTCAGCGTCCACGATAGAGTTATTCCCGGCCAAGTTGAAAACTGCTAAGAACGCCCAAGCAGTAGACGACATCTGGCGTGCCTATGAACTTGGGATCTCACCTTTGACCAAGCCAGAAGCTAAATCTTCGATCTTGCTGGCGGAATTGGAACGCCGAGCTGGGCAAGACCCGGTCTTACAACGTCTCCTCCGGGACGGGGGTCGACCTACCGTTGAAGACTACATCGACGTGAATTGAAAATGCGCTGTTCGAGATACGGATACCCGGCATTGCGGGCGTCGCCTAGCGTTGGCGACGGCTGGGCTGGCCCCTGAAAGGCGAGCATGCGTCTATTCCAAGCCTCGCAAGCGAGCCGGTCGGCTACCCTGCGCGCCTCAGTTGCGCGCTCCGCTGATGCGCGGACCGAGCCGCCATAGATGGTCTCTCGTGATTTTGTGCTCATGACTTCATGAAAGGGCGGTCTTGACCGGTAAGCAAATTATCAATGCCTTGAGGACTTCGACGGCGGTGAGCTACAGCGCCTTGTGGGTGTGGAAAGCCTCACCGCTTGGTGTCGTCGCCAGACCTCATTCTGGTGAGAACGGACGCGGCGTACGCCTCTCGCTCCCGGATGAAGCGCTGCTGGTTCGCCTTGAAGCTCTCGACCCTCTTCCTGATCTCCTCGCGCTCGGGGCCGCCCCAGTCAATCGGGTCGAGCCCTATGCGCTGGACGGTCTCCCTTGGCTGGGGACGAGGTTGCTCAACGCTATCGTTGAGAGTTCTTGTGAGCGCCCTCGTCTCAGCGATGAGCGCGGCGAGGTCGGCTTTCCAATCACTCATGATGATACCCCCGTGCCGAATGTCGCAGCCTACTGGGCTAGGAGATGCGCTGTCACTTCGATATCCACACCTATCCACAACGGCGGTTACCCAGCGACGACAATCCGCGTCCACTTGACACGCGACGTAAGAGAAAACCCCGTGCGAGATGTCGTGTGACGACTGGTTATTTTCGCTAGGCAGCGCAAGGCGATCACCAATTCGAAAGGCGCAGGTGAGAGCCCGGGCTTTTTCTTGCGACGACTAGCACTGGCAAGCACACGTTCGATTTCCGGCGCGCCGGGGCTATCCCAGCCGCCTCGGCTCAGAAGGCCGCTGTGTGGGCTTCTGACGGGCTCGTAAGGGATGGCTGGCAGTCTATCCGAAGCGTGGCTCTGCTGAGTCGCCAGTGCTCGCCATTCATAAACAAATCGCAACAAAGCGCTTGAGGCTCCACGGGGCCAAAATTCGTCGGCCCGATCCGCGCGCATAGTGCCCCGCGCAAAAATTTCAGAATTTCATCGCTCATTACCCTTGAGCCGCGAAGCGGCCTGTGAGCCGCGCGCGGCGCGTTCAAGACCGAGCTAGGCGCCGAACGCCGAACCGCTTAAACCGCCTTGCGGTGATGCAGCCGATCAATCTCAGCGGCGGTGAAGATCCGATCGCCGATTGCGGCGCTCTTTCGCGGTTCGGGCAGATTGTCCAGCGCGACCACTGCATCGCCCAGCGTTGGGCAATCGATCGTCTCGTCGCCGTCTATGAGCGTCGCTGGCTGATTTGCGTCGGCATAGATTTTATCTTCTTTGCCGCTCATGTATTGCCCCTGATTTGATGGTAGCTACGTGGTGGTATGGCGATTTCTGAGATTAGCGATTTGGGCCAAGTACCTGATTTGATCGGTACAGGTGGGTGGAATTTCAGAGGGCCATACCATGCGCATCGGTCAAGCGGGCTCGGATGATCGGAATTCGGTCAAGAATGCTTCCTTGACGGCCAGGCCCTTACTAGCCAAGTGAACAGACAATTCCAGGAATTCCGCACGTGACCAAATCCGAATTCGGAACAAAACGCATTTGTCCGACCACGGGCAAGAAGTTTTACGATCTGAACAAGAATCCGGTGATCTCGCCCTATACCGGCGAGGTCGTTCCGATCGCTCCTGTTGCGCCGCCGCGTTGGCGCGTTGGCGCCGTGCCGCCGCGCGCCGCTCCCGTGCCAACAGCAGAAGCCGCGCCAGAGCCGATGGAGGCCGAGGAGTTGGTGTCGCTCGAGGAAGCCGATGCCGAGGAGGATACCGGCAAGGTGAAGTCTGTCGTTCCCGAGTCCGAGGACGATATCGAAATCGACGAGACCATCGAAGATGATCGTGATGATGAAGAGTCGACCATCATTGCCGACGAGGAAGAACGCGACGAGGACGTCACCGACATCATCGGCGACGTCAGGGGCGACGAGGAGACTTGAGATAGACCCTATCCATGCGCATCGTGTCGTCTGTCGCGCGAAAGCTGGGGCTGCATTTGGAGCGTGTACTTATAAACACGTGAGTGTCAACTTTCGGGTAGCCGACATGCTCAGGCTGGGCTGATGTCTGCAACTGTGCAGGTTTTCAACCGCCGGCTAGCACGACCTTTCGACGCGCTCCGACGACCGGCGGCTGAAAAGCGCCAAGGCAGGAAATCGCGTCGGGAGATAGCGCAGTGGCGGTGCCGCAGGGCTATGGGGATTTAGCTGCGGTGTGAGAGTGAAGAATGGTTGTGCGGCGCGGCCGCAGTGATTGGGTTTGTTGTGAGTGTCAGGTGAAGACGCAAGGGAGCGGTGGCTGGCTGCGGGGTTGGCAACTGGAGTGGGAGTGCCAAACCTTCTTGCCGTCGGCAGGTGGCGCTTCGAATGAACGAGGCCCGTGCAGTCGGATCAACAATGACAGCGACCAACAACATCTCGACACATCCAAGGGACGATGCCGGGGCGACCTTCTGCACCTCCGTCGCACTCGTTGAAGGTCGTTACCGGGCCTCTCGCGCCAAGGTTGTCACGAGTGACTTTTCTGCCACGCCTAACCCATTGACAGCACATACGCCGCCAACCTTCTTTCCCCAAATAGCAACATCCATGCCATATCGCGCAAGTTGTGCACGCGTTTGAGCCTCGCGATCGTCGAAGAGCATCGGCCCTGAATCTCGCCCGTTGCTCGGGCGTGGCAGCGGCTCGTTCAATCCGGCTTCTATGAGGTCGCACGCCCGACCGAGCGCGCGGCTCGCGCCTGCCCCGCGACCTCACAGAACCCTCAAGATTCCCAAATCAGTGCGTTTCTGATTCACCATGCTGGCTGGGCGGAGGCCAGCATGGATGGGCAAGCCTTATTCTCTGGATCTTCGCAAGCGTGTCGTGGCCGCGAACGAGGGCGGGATGTCCCGCAATCAGGCCGCCAAGCAGTTCGAAGTTGCGATCAGCACGGCAATCGGTTGGATGCAGCGGGTCGAGGAGACCGGCAGCGTTGCTCCGGGCCAGATGGGCGGTCACAAGCCAAAGGCGGTTTCGGGAGACCACGCAGTCTGGCTCTCGCAACGGATCAAGGACGGCGATTTCACCATACGCGGGCTCGTTGCCGAGCTTGCCGAACGCGGCCTGAAGGTCGATTACCACTCGGTGTGGGACTTCGTGCATGCCGAGAAGCTCAGCTTCAAAAAAACCATCTCGGACAGCGTCCGCCTGTGGGCGTAGAAACGGCTGATGTCTATCCTCGTGACGGAAGGGAGCGGCCGACGGCTTTTTGGTGCGAGTTAGCCCGCAAAAAAACATGGTCCATGGGTTGTTGCGCACGTGAGAGTGGTGACGCCGTCAGGCGATCCCGTTTAGGAAATTGATCATCAGCGCAGCCCAGCCCTTCCGTTCCCAACGGGAGGATTGGCAATGGGTCGGAACAAATCGAAGAACAAGGACCACCGCACGATGTCGGTGGTGCATCCAAATGCAGCCGCGATCGACGTCGGGGCCACGATGCATATGGCCGCCGTGAATGCAGATCGCACGCCTGAGCCGGTACGCAGCTTCGGTACCTTCACAACTGATCTGCCTCGGCTGGTTGACTGGTTTGCAGAGTGCGGCGTCGACACACGTCATGGAGTCGACCAGCGTCTATTGGATCCCGATCTTTGAGCTCCTCGACGCTCGTGGCTTTGCGGTGTTCCTAGTCAATGCGCGCGATGCCAAGCACGTGCCCGGACGCAAGACGGACGTCAGTGATGCGCAGTGGCTGCAGCGGCTTCACTCCTTCGGTTTGCTGCGCGCAAGCTTTCGGCCCAAAGGTCAGATCGCCGAATTGCGTGCCTACCTGCGTCAACGTGAGCGTCTGCTGGAGTATGGGGCATCTCATATTCAACACATGCAGAAGGCGTTAACTGAAATGAACGTGCAGCTCCATCACGTCGTCACCGATATTACCGGTTCGACCGGGCTACGGATTATCCGCGCGATCCTTGCCGGCGAGCGCGATCCGGCCGTGCTGGCGCGCATGCGGGATCGGCGTTGCCACGCCACTGTCGAGACGATCGAGAAAGCGCTGGCAGGTAACTACCGCATTGAGCACCTGTTCATCCTCGAACAGGCACCCGCTCTCTACGACACGTTGTCTGCGACGCCATCGGTGAAGTCCTGACGGCATTCACCTCAGAAGAATGCGCGAACTACCTCAAAAACTCAGGCTATCGAACCTAATGCCTCACGCTTTAGCGGTCGATGGGACCCAAATGTCGATTTTTTTGCGCTACGATTGGTCAAAAATCGACATGGCGGTCCTCATCGCACACCCTCCTTCAACACCCAGCGCCGGTTCCGCTCGTCATAGCTGTAGATCGCCGGGTCTGGCTTGCGCGTGCTCCCGCTTGCCTTCCATTCGTCCAGCGTGATGACGCGCTTCCGTCCGGGATGCGACGGATCGCTGCGGCGATAAGGCGAGATATGCGCGATCGGCTCGATGGTCGGGGGAATCTTCATCTGCGACCCCCAGGATCCGACTTCGGCATGCCTGCACTTCTGCCGGCCTCGATCGCCCGGTGGATGCGCACAGCCGCATCTGAAACGAGCGCGTACGCGAGGGGGCCGTCGTACAGGTACAGCGAATCCCATTTCCTCTTCATTAGCATATTCCCTGCATGAAAGTCAGTGCGGCAGTGATTGCGCTGCCAAAAATCGCGCCCCTCGCCCAGGCAAAGCAGCCAGGACTTTCGGCGACGCCGGGCCGAAACAAGATGTCAACGCCGCCGGAGTTGTGGATAAGCTACCGCCTCAGGTGCCCTCGCGGCGCCGCCAGACTCCGCGGCGCGCGGAAGATCAATCGCGAATCGAATAGGTTGCCCATCTCTGGAGGGAAGCCAGAATGACCGGGGACCAGGCGCGGAGGCTCATAGTCAGCGACAAAGTCTTCTGGGTTGGCAGCGCAGCCACCGAGAAAGGCGTGGTCGTAGCGGTTAATCGCTTTGCTGTCAGGATCAAGTGGGGCGATGGCAGGATCACGGAGCCATTCTTCAATGACATGTGCAAGATCGAGATGGCCCCGGCGAACGCGCCTGCCTCGGCGCGGTAACCCCCCAAGTGGGCCGCCCGAGAAAAATCCCGCGCGAAAAAAGGCCCCGGCGGTGAAGCCGGGGCCGTTCGCTACGCCAAAGTCCGGTACTATAAGGAATGGCACGGCGAGGGTCGACAGCCATGAAGCGGCGCCATCGACGACGCCGAAAGCGCAACTAAAGGAGGACCGATGTCGAGACGAAGCAAACGGATGCGCAAGCGCACGAAACAGCGGCTGGCGGCGCACGCCAGACGGCTGAGGCGGTAACCGGAAAACCCGGCGCGAAGGCCGGGCCCATGACCGATGGGTTCAAAATCGTTACGCCTCTGTTCCGCAACTTGCGCCAGCTTGACCCCAGCCGCGGCGGCCAGAGTAAGTCTCAGGAGGCGCGATACCGCCTGCTATCGCCTAACATTTAGGTGTAGGCTGCGCTGGGACAAAGGAAGTGTGGCGATGATGCTCAGGGAGAACTACGTCGCCAAGCAACGACGGATCGGCGAGCGTCTAAGCCGAGCCATGGTCAAGGCCCACATGGATCGCAGCGAGCTCGCCGAGCTGACAGGCTACAGCGAAGCACAGATCAAAAGCTGGGAGCTTGGCCGCTCGGTGCTCTACCCGGCTGAGCTGATCAAGCTGTGCCATGCGCTCGACGTGAAGCCGGAGTGGCTGCTGTGCTGGGAGCGGCGCCTTCAGTGATCTGTCATGCAAACAGCGACGCTCCCACGTCCGTGATAGGGTCTCGGAATTTCATTCCGCCTTGGGCTCCATGTGCACAGCATAGACATGCTGCTCCACGTCCGCGACGCCGATCGCTGCTCCGCAAAAGCAACGTGCGCGGCCATCTGCAACTTGCGTCGGTAGCTTGAGGCCCGCCTCCCACATGGCTTCCTTCCACGCGTGGAACGCGCGGCTGCGGCGGTATTCCTCGAAATCGGCCTCAGTGCGTTTGGCGAGGAAATAGCGCCATGCGATCTCGAACGCCCCGCGAGCCTGGTCGAAGGTTTCGGCGATGCCCCTTGCGTGTTGTCCCGGATGGCTGCCCGGATAGAAGCCGCAAGCCCACTGCCAGCTAGGCGTGCCGGTCGGGCTGCCGACCCGCTCAGAGATCGTGCCGACGCGGACGTCGCCGTAATAGATGTGCCAGGTCTCTTGCGGGGTGTCGGGATCGCGGCGGCGGGTAAGAGCGGGCATGGCCCATGATTCCGCGGCTCGAGCCGGCTGTCAGCAAGAGAAAAGCCTTCATAACGGGCAAGAATTGCTAGTCTTCGAACAATGGCCATGTGTCGCCAGTGGCTAAGCATCCTACTTCGTCGGAGGCATAGCAGCCGAAAGGCTTCCCGGATCAATGCTAAGATAGACAAGTGCGTGAAGAGTAGCTGTAGCCGCGAGAAGGCTGAGCACGACGATGAGCGTGAGTTTGATGGTGAGCGCCCGCATTTTTGCCATCCCTGTTTTACGGCCGCTTAGCCACTGAACGCGGCGATTCCAAGAAGGAGTGGCTTCTTCAGTTCGGCTCGTTGACCCGTAATAATTCGAGACCGTGGTTTCACCAGCGGCCGAGCAAAGCGGGGGCAAATGGCGGACGCAAAAACGTATCAGGCAACCGTAGCTTCTTCACAGCTCGGTGATCCTGTTCTGGTTCGTGTGATCGCCATCCAATGCCCCCTACTGCTCTGCAAATTTTATTGTTGAGACCGGCCACCTGCCTTCGTGACCGTTGATAGAAATTCGCAGGCCATGGAGCTCATCAAGCCACATATTCTCTACTGTCCCGGCTTTTCCATCGGTCAGGATGACGGCTTTACTGATCAGCTCAGTTTGAGCCTTGTTGTATTCGGCAAGGATTGTGCAGGCTCGTGCTTCGACAGATGGCATGGATGGCTCGGTTAGGTTGAATGTTTCGGGGGGCGGGTCGCACATGAAAGCGTGAAACTCGTGACCGATACGCGGCAAAGGGATGTCCGTGGAACCCGGAGCGGGACGCCCTCCCCTTGTCACTTGATGGTCGGACCGCGCGTGCTATGCAGGCGATGGAGGGGAAAGGCGCCAGCGAGCTGACAAGCGGTATCGATACCGTCCGGCAGATCATGCGGGCGCTCGAGGCCGCGGGAGTCGAATTGCTGAATGAAGGACGGCCGGGCGTCAGGCTGCGGGCCAAATGAGCTACGGCGCTATCTGGGTAATGGCCTGTTTCCGACATCAGTGGCCTAATTTGAAGAATGCAGTGGCCTAATTCGAATCTGAGGCAACAAAGCCGTGAAAGGTTTATTGTCTCTCCATCACCGGCCGAGGCTCTGCCCGTGGGCGTCGGTGGCTGAGAGGCTGCGCTCCCGCCTGCAAAGGACAAGGGAAGCCGATGGAATATCGCGGCGTCGAATACGAGGTCGTTCAAACTATCACGAATATATGGCGATGGTCGGTTAAGCGCGAAGATGGTAGCAAGATGGGGATAGTGCTGGACCGCGACACTGCGATGCAACGCGCTGAGCGGTTCATTGACGAGCTAATCAAGGCCAGTTCGAAGCCCAAAAAGTAAGGCCGTCTCAGTTGGCGGCCTCTTTTCATCACAAGCCCTTTCCCTCGTCATCTTCGCCAAAATCAAAGGCGGTCTGAGTTGGGCCGCTAAAACGCGGATAGCCCATGCGGGCATAGGCGCGCCCGTTCGTCCGGTATAGCGGGCTACTCTCCATGACTCAGGGAAGGCCGCTGGTGCGTTTTGATGATTTTAGGCGCGCGACGTTCTAACGAATCCAGAGGTTCCCAGGCCCGCGCAAGCGAAAGAACCCCCACGAGCACGGCATCAATCAGGTCGCGACGTCCAGACGCGCTTCCGGCCCCGCTAGGAATCGATAATTTGCCAGCCGGTCTGGGCGCCGCTTTGATGGCGCCATGCCCATCCTGGTACTGTCCGTATTTAAGCCTCCGTGTCCTAATCTAATTTGAATCCCGGAGTGTCCTAAATTCGTTTTCGTGCGTTATCGCGGCGCCATGCCCGAGGCTGACGCCGATAGATTTCGTAATGAAGCCGAGAAGTGCCGCGAGCACGCGGCTAAGGCGATCAGCCAGCTTGACAGTGAGGCTTGGCTACGCCCCGCCGCTGACTGGATGAAGCTGGCGCAAGAAGCCGAGAAGAAGCGACAATCTATAAGGTAAGGCCGCCCTCAGTTGGCGGCCCGCTGGCTTGACCGGCAGCTTGGCGGCGGCAGTTTGACAGAGTCATTGCTGCACCGCGTTAGGAAACATCCGGAATTTCCCCGTGCTAAGCGGCGTCGCAACATTGGCGCCCCATGGGGAGACACATCCTATTCAAATGTCCGCAGGTCGGCATGAACGTGCAGCATTGGCTGCCAGATGAGCCGACCGACGAAGCGGTCAAGGATGAATATCTTCAAGTCCTCTGTCCTGCTTGCACCCGCCTTCATTTTATCAACAGGAAGACCGGCAAATTGCTAGGCGAGGAGTAAGGGCGCCTCAGGTGGCGGGCTCTTTCGACCAGCGGCGCTTCGCCGGGTGTCGGGAGTTCGATCCTCTCCACCGCCGGCCCCTACGCAAACATCCGGAATTTCTCCAACGCCAGCCGCGCATCATATGAGAGGTTCAAAAGGGGCGCGTTTTCCCGGAACCACTTATGCGGCCCAGAGCGGCTCGACGGGAGATGGTCAATGAGCGATGGCGTCATGCGGGTGCGGGACATCAGCTCGGACATTCGCGAATTGATGGACTTGTTGGCTAAACTGTTCGACACCGCGAAACAGCTTCCGCCGGGATCGGAGCGAGCGCAGGCTATGGAAGAGATATCGGGCTATCAGCGCCGTCTGAGTGCGCTTATCAAGCGTAATGAAAAATCACGAGCCAAGCCGTAAATTGGTCCCGAGGAAAATCTACTCCCGTCGATTAGCAAGCGGCAGTGGCCGTTTTAGCGGCACACGCATGGCGACTTCCTCAAAACGATCAACGGCGTGAACTATAAAGCTTTTGGCTCACAAAATGAGATTATCGTAGCCGAAGCAACGGACGAAGTGCTCCAAGACCACGGAGAAGCGGCCGTCCAGCAAAGGGGGAGCGAGAAGTATGATGCGGGGCAAGTAAACAACGTCGTCGCCACCAAGGCGTTGGCACACAAGCTGGCGCGCGCCAGCTATCATATCCTGAAGGAGGGCAAGCCGTTCGAGGTAACGCGCTGCTTTGCCTGACGGACGACGACGATCCGGCGAGCCACGTACGGTGACTGGGGCAACAACCAGCTGCACTGAATTGGACGCCGGATCGCCGTCACCAGCCGCGGTGACAGCGGATCGCCCGAACCGTAAGCCATCCGGAGATTGGCGCCGGCTCGCCGGCAGCCACGGTTCTGTGAAACTCTTTTGGATACGGGGCGGTACCAACGTTCTTCTGGGGCGGCCATGCCGCCAGGGCACCAGGCCTCACTCGGGCCGATGCTTGATCCTAATGGGTGTCTGGCACGATCCGCACGATGCGGACGCAGCCATCGACCGAAGAAACGGGCGCGGTTCGAGCACGGCAGCTGAAGCCGACGAATGAAGAACTTGGCAGCTGGCGCTGCCAAAAAAAAATTACGCTGCCCTTGACGACCGGCCGGCTAATGGGTGTCACCGTATATCGTGACAGCTATCCGAAGGCTTCAGCCACTTCGTCACCTCCATAGCTGCTCCGGTTGCTTCCGGCTGGAGCGTTTCGCCGGGTGGGACTTGCACCCACTGGAAAGCGCCGCCTTCTCACGGCGCACGCCATGAGCCGACGTTTCTGCACCTGCAATTTCGCGGCATGCATCGGATCGCTCAACGCATCCCCATCGGGTTCCCGCCATCGGCGACAACCGTTTGCCCGGTTACGCTTTCCATTCGGCAATAGCCGACAACCATCTGGGCGATGTCATCAGCACTCCCGGTTCGTCCAAGGACTGATTGAGCGCGAGCCATTTGCTTCATTGCCTCCGGCAACCGCTCGGCCATGCGCGTTCCTTCAACTAATCCAGGCGCTACGCAGTTAACGGTTACATCCGGCGCTAATGCGACTGCCAAACAGTGTGTGAGATGGATCAATGCGGCCTTGCTAGCCGCGTACGCGATGCTGCTGCTACTCGGAGCGATTCCGGCAATTGAAGCGATGTTTACGATACGACCGGCTTTGTGCCGCCGAAGTTCAGTTGCGAAAGCCCGTGAGAGCAGAAACGGTCCGCGAAGGTTTGTTTCGAGAACCCGATCCCAAATCACCGGTGTCAGTGCATTAAGCTCACCGAACGGTATGCCAATGTTCCAGCCCGCATTGTTGACGAGAATGTCAAGCCGCCCAAAATGACCGAGTAGAGATTCGACGCATCCATCGATCGATTTGGGATCTCGTTGGTCGAGCTGAAAGGCGTGGCTGCGCCGACCAGTCTTTCGCAACGTCTCGACCAGCTCACCGGCACGCTCAGCCTCACCTACATAGGAAACCGCAACATCCGCGCCAGACGCAGCAAGAGCCTCGGCAATCGCTGTTCCAATACCGCCTGAGCCTCCGGTTACCAATGCGACCTTTCCATTAAGATCCATGGCATCTCCAGGTGTGGATGAGCAGCAATGCTCAGCGACCAAGCATACATGTTTCGACCTAGTCCGCCATGGCGAAGTCACGCATGCGAGAGGCAAAGCCGACATTGCAAAGTGATCGGCGCATGTCCGCGCTACCCCCTAACAGCAGGCATTCATCGGGGACGATGATCGCGTCAGCTTCGGACCACATCCGCACTCACGCACCGCGCAAGGTCGTTGGTACGAATCGATGTTCCAAAAGAAATCAAGCACACGGCTTTGCTGATGCTTAATACTTTGCAGCATTGTCGGAAAACTTGCGTTCGAAGTCACCGCGCTGGCCCCAATCGAAATCATATAGTGCGACTCAGGGCACCACTTGTTCATACATGACGCCGCGACAGTCCACCTCAAATTCAAGACCCGTGACCGGCGGCCGATTGAAATGCCAGGTCAGCCCCGATCGGGCAGCACCCCGCCGAACGATCTCGTCCGCAAGGAAGGGGTAAAAGTCATGCACCGTATAGACCTGCGTTGCGGTCGTGTCGGCCCAGCTGACGCCGAGCGCCTGCATACGCTTTTCCATTTGGCCGAGGGCGGAGATGGCCTTTTCTCGCATGGCGTCGGCGCTCGTCTCGCCGTGGCGAATGATGTCTTCGCTGCCGGAAATGACGAAGGATGAGGCGGCCTCGCTCGCCGGCACGGTGAACGAAAACGCATGGAAGGATGGCTCGCCCGGCGGATCAATCTCCGGACAGACATTGATACGCGCGACTGGATTGATCGTGCCGTCAAAAAGCTTCCAGCGCGAAAGCGTCGTCACGTAGTGTTTGTTGAACTCGGTGAAGCCCCGTTCGGAGAACGGCGCGGGGGACCTTAGTTCGCACGCGCAGAAGGCGGCGGTTGGCCGGCCGTACTCGCTCAAGATCACCTCGATACGGCGAAAACCTTGCGCAAGCGGAACAGGTGTCATGAAGCGAATGCGCATGATCTGATAGCCTGGCGAGGCCACAACTCCTCCCGAATATTGGAAGACGCCGGGAATGAAACGATATCCACCAGGGGAAAAGTCGGCGGTCTGCATCGTGTGTTCCTCAAGTCGCGCACGCAAACCCGCGACGTTTGGATATCGCGCAATCTTAACGGATGCGGGTCAGTCGTTCGAGGACTATGTATTGCGGGATAATCTCGAGCGCTTGGGCCGGCAAGCAACGAATTGAGCTATGTCCGAGAATGGGATGGTCCGGCCGTGCTCCAGCCCTGCCAGCGAGCCAAACTGGCAAGAGCACCGAAGACAAAGGAGCATGCCATGTCCCAGACACTCAACAGCAAGATCGCCGTGATTGGCATCGATATCGGCAAGAATTCGTTCCACATCGTCGGCCAAGATCAGCGCGGAGCCCTGGTGTTGCGCCAGAAGTGGTCGCGTGGCCAGGTGGAAGCGCGGCTTGCCAACCTGCCGCCGTGCCTCATCGGCATGGAGGCCTGCACCGGGGCGCACCATCTCAGTCGCAAACTTCAGGCGCTTGGTCACGACGC